>JAKADF010000536.1 GCA_021820805.1 Bacillota bacterium | reverse complement strand
TACGGCATGACTTCCATCTCGATGATGTCTGCTTCATGCTCATGAGCTATTTGTTGGATAATCTCCTTCAAGCGATCGTCTACGCCTTGAACAAGTACTTTGCGACGATACTTTGGACACCAAACGACATGGTATTTGCAAGAATAAACAACATTATTGTTGGATTTGTATTCCATAAAATAATTATACAGCTATGAATTGTATAATGAAATAGGTAAGAACAAACCCCGCCTCACCCCATGGCTAAAGCCAGGGGCTTGCGGCGGGGAATTGGTCATAACGGTCTGGGTTTCGCCATAAGTGAAATCGGCATAATATTGTGTTATCTTGTATATCCTGCCGCCATGGAAATAGACCACGGTATCTGCAGTCACGCGTCCTTATTTGTGATGAACCTCAAACTCAAATGTACCATTTCCCCAACGATCCCAAGGTGTAATCACGCTTGTTGGCCTTCCAAGTACATGTTTTATAGATCCAAATGTATCTCCGAGCCCCGTACCAAACAAGGTGATTTTTTTAGACCCATGTACGCGATAAGACTCCGCCGAGGTAATTTTGCTTTCTGGATTATTTTTCCTATTAACAACCATAGCAAATGATGAGTGGATACTAGCCGTTAACAAGCATAAAGAGGCGATTGACAGCAATATTTTCTTCTTCATTAAATATGTACTGCTAATCCGCCTACTGTAACAATCAAGACTATTAGCAAAGCAACACCTGATATGATCAGTCCTAAAATGGCCGATTTACGCTTCATACCTTTCAGTCCCATAATAGAAATAATCAAAGCGGCAAGAGAAACGATAACGCCTAGCGGTGGTAATAGAAAGATGAGTATCCACCCAAGGACTGAAACGTATAAAGCATTTTCTGCTATTCTATTCACCAAAAATCTCCTCTCGTATAATTCCTGAGATTAACTATGTACATTTGAACTTAACGGGAACACGGTGAATCTTTTTATAAATACATTCCAGTATTCCACCGTGTCCCATAATTAGTTTTTGACGAGGTTAAACAATGTTTATTTAGTTGGTTGTCATACTTACATTAGCATACCAACCGCCATCACCGTACATTGTAAAATTAATATTACATACCTGAGTCTCGATTGTTACTAAATCGTACGGAGTGTATGAAAATACACCTTGATTATAGGATTGAACGAAGGAATACGGAACCGTAGACGATGAATTCGACTCATTTGATAATGACCAACCAGGATACCACACGGCGGGATCGTTTTGTGCGGCTCCAAGCCATGTTACGTTTTGACCATTATCCGAAAAATCTTGAGTAACTTTGTAAAACCAAATCGGTATACCTAACCAGCTCGATTCCTGATAATAACCGCTTGCTGTTGGATCCCCGATTTCCCCTACATCTGTAACTGGTGTTGTATTAGTGAAAGAAATCGACGTCGGAATACCGTCAATAATTTTTTTCATTTCAGTTGATAAGTTTGGATTTTGTTCTGCACTCTTTACGCGAGCGTAATTTGGCAATTCCATTTTCCAGCTCTGTCCTGGTGCAACCTTCATTTGCACAGAAGCAAGTTCTTGACGTGTTGGAACCAAAGTTTTAATGAACGCGATCTCAGAAGGGGTTAATTGCTCGTTAGTACCTGTCTTTGCAAATGCATTCACCGTTGGAATCAAACCGGATACCACCAAAACACTTGACATAATTACTTTCCCAAATCTGTGCATTACTTAATCCCTCCTAATTTTAATGACATTATAATCCTTCATTTTTTAATCACTCACAATACCTAAAATTGGGTATTGACAACAACTGCTTGATGTAGTAAGTAAATCCAGTTTTCCTTCATTGGAACTTATAAATAAAGTCCACTTTATTGCCGACTTCCGTTTTACCATAAATGTTCTTTATCATCGTTCGAACTGTATGAATTGATATTGAGTATGAGTCCGCAATCTCAGGAACTGTTTGATTTTGCAACCATGCATACGCAATTTTCTGTTCGCGACTTGTTAGACCAAATTGTTGAAATTTACGAGAAAAAGTCTCTGAATCACGCTTTTCAGCGTTTAAACTTATTCTGGAAGATATTTCATAGGCCGCTTGAAGTACCAATGGTGCAGCAAATCGAGCATCTTCTATTTTATGAAATGATAAATCTAACATTCCTTTTATTGTATTCCGAACGATAAGTGGCGTGCAAATACAAGTCCATTCATGGAAGAAATCCAATGTATGTTCAAATCCATTAACAACAACTGTTTGACCCGTTACTTGGCAAACTGATAACGCATTAATTCCCGCAAAAGGCATTTCAAATGAAACACCTTTGGATACACCGATCTGGTTTAATCTCTCAAGTACACCTATCGAACCTTCGGCACTAAGTAACCTAGAATCCTCTGTTGTTAAAATAAACACGTGAGATTGCGAAAGTTTTTGAGACAGTGGATAAATAACGTGTTCAAACGCATCATATGTACTTTGATATTGTGTAGCATCGACTCCCTGTGGTAAATATGGAAAATTCAATTGTAACGACAGGGGATTAAGCCAGTTTCTTTTTTTCTCTAAATTAAAATCGGATAATTCCATCCAGCAACGCCGTTCATTAAATTCTCTGCCCGTAAATATGTTCAAATACGATACCTCCATTTTTCAGATATTTTAGAGTTCATTTAGTTGGATCTGGACAAGATTTTAATTTTGCAATAGTCAGGTGGTACTC
>JAKADF010000535.1 GCA_021820805.1 Bacillota bacterium | reverse complement strand
AAATCGCAGCCGATTCCGAGGATACTCGGGCACTTCGGCGTGGGTTGGATTTGGGATTTTAGCCCATAATTTGCGAAAAGTAGCCCTGATCATGAAATAAAAAAAGGATCAGCTACAAAATTGCGCGTCAAACCTCTGAAAAACTTGAGTGATTCCTGTTCAAGAAAAAGAAAAAACTAAATGACGACTTTTTCAGGGGTAACTAGTTAGTAAGAAATAATAATATGGCCGGCAAACTGATAATAAATTTTATCAGCGGCCGGCCATTATTATGATATTTGATACTTTTATATCAAAGAGACCATACGTTACTTTGCGAATTGGTCTTTTAACACTTGTAGTGCGTTATTCTTCAAAACAGTTACTCCGTATTCCTCAAGGACAGCAACTGTTACTAATGTAGACTCACCATATTCCTCAAGAACAGAGCAAACAGACTGATAAGCTTCGCCTTCCAATTGATCTAAAATACTAAGATAGTAATTATCCATGTATCGGAATAAGCTGCTGTCAAGAACGTAACCGTCTAATGCATACGAGACTCGAATTAAATCTTCTAAATCTGGGAACCGAAAAATAAGCGGTAAGTCAAAACTCTCTTCATAATCGTCGCTAGAATCCAAATCGTCATCCTCGTCACGCGTTCCTGGAATACTCGGAATTCGAGTGACAATAACAACAACTCCCTCTGCAGGCATTGTAAATGCCTCAACGGCAATTGGACCGGCTATTTCAAAGCCAACCTCCACATATGCTGTCTCCATCATGTCCCAGAACAACTCTTGAACTTTTCTGCCATTCTGCCAAATTTCATTCCGATCAATCCCACGTTCTTCAAGATCATCATAACTGATAAAGATTCGAACTTTATCTCTTGTGATGCGCTCCACTTTCATTACAAATCCCTCCCATTCGGAGCTGGAGACGAATCCTTAAACAATGGTGGTATCTGAGTATAACGAATATTATAAGGTATTCGCAAGATCCAACATCGCCTGAGCATATATCTGAACTGTACGATAATAATCGTCTATTGACCAGTATTCATCTTTTTGGTGAGCCATGTCTGCTTGTCCTGGGTAGAGAGCGCCAAACGCAACTGCATTCGGAATTGCTCGTGCATAAGTAGCACCCCCGATTGTAAAGGGTTCTGTATAATCTCCCGTTATATCGCGATATACGCGAAGCAACGTTTGCACAACCGGGCTATCGAGTGGCACGTATAATGGCGGCAAACTCTCTACAACTTCCACTCCCCACTTATCTGGGAGATAATGCTTACATCTCTCAGTCAAATCATTAAGCTCTAAACGAACTGGGTACCTTACGTTAAAGTAAAAGTAAAATATACCATTCGTCAATTCTGCTCGACCTAAATTAGACGTTAGTGCTCCGGAAACATCATCTGCACAGTCTATTCCCAGTTCGCTGCCTGATGTCGTTTGACCCCCGATGGCTCGCCACATGGTGCCATTTGAAATCTGTTTTGTTCCAAGCAACGCTGCTAAATACATAATAGCATTTCGACCCTTATCAGGAAGACTAGCATGCGCAGATACTCCATGAACTACAATATGAACTTGTGATCCGTTAACACTGATATCTGCTTCTATCTGTTTGCTCCGCGCAGCTTTCTGAAGGCTCTGCTCCCAGTCATATGCGGCAGTTTCTGAATAGCATTCAACCACTGCGTATGCATGGTCAGGCACCATATTTACTCGTGAGCCACCCACAAATTGAATGACACGCGGTCCCATTAACTCTGACTCGGCTCGTACATTTACCCGAAATGTGACTAATCCTTTCTCTGCATAAATCAACGGGAAATCGGAATCAGGTGTAAATCCGCCCAAAGGCTGCCGTTCTTTTGCAAAGTAGTGACTCATGCATGCCCAATCACTTTCTTCATCCAAACCAAAAATAAGCCTTATCTTACGTTTCGGTACAAGACCCGCTTTTTTTAGGGCGATTAAAGCCCACAAAGAACTCATAGCGGGCCCTTTGTCATCAATTGCTCCACGAGCATATACCTTACCATTATGAATTTCTGCTCCAAAAGGCGGATAAGTCCAATCAGATCCAGCTGGGACAACATCAAGATGACTAAGAGCCGCAATGTAGTCATCGCCTTCACCATACTCAACATGCCCTGCATATCCATCAACATTTTTTGTCCGTAAACCAAAAGATTCTGCTAAGTTGAGCATGTATTCAAGTGCCGCAGATGGCCCCTCTCCAAAAGGCTTGCCATCCAAAGGATGACTTTTTACACTTTCAATTTTCAAAAGCTCTCGTAAGGTCTCGACCATAAGTTCCTGATATTCACTTGTGAAATTCTCAAACATTTGGCCTCAACCTCTTTCATACAAATCATTCACAATTAAATTATGTTGATTGTCGCTCCAATACATTATGCAAGAGTGTTACAGAGTAATTATCCACGGCTTCATCCTGCAATAATTTCGTCAGTAATCTCATGGATACTGCTCCAAAGTCATACATAGGCTGTGCAATAACCGTCATTTCAGGTCTAACCATGTTTGCAAGCCTTGTGTTATCAAACGCAATTACTTTAACATTCTCTGGTACATTTAACCCTAAATCTTGCGCTGCGTGAATCGATGCCAAACCAAGTTCATCCGATGCAGCAACAATGCCGTTAATGTTGTGTTTAAGCAAAAATTCCCGAGTAATCACCAGGGCGGGCTCATAGTTT
>JAKADF010000534.1 GCA_021820805.1 Bacillota bacterium | reverse complement strand
TGTTGCAATCGCAACTTGATTTCCTTGTGTGCCGCTGGTTACAAATAAGGCTGCTTCTTTACCTAACATTTCTGCGGCCAATTCCTGTAAGCGTACAACTGTTGGATCCTCTCCATATACGTCGTCGCCAACTTCAGCAATTGCCATACTTTTGCGCATTTCTTTTGTTGGCTTTGTCACCGTATCACTGCGCAAGTCGATTTTTCCTTGCAACCAGAACATCCCCATTTCCAAGTAAAGTAGTCAGCTTTATTATAGAGATTTACGTATCCACAAGCAAAATTCTGATTATCAGCACAAGTAAAAGCGGCTCAAGAAACCTCCAGCCATTTCATGCAAATTTCCCGCATAAAAACGAATCAGGCAGACCACTCGGATACTCCGAATGGTCTGCCTGATTAAAACAAATCTTACGCAATAGCCCCGCAATTGCCGTGTTACCCGAGGTTTTGAACCTGCTCGCGCAGGTGGGTGTCCTGCTCATCCAAATCACAAGTCCCAAATCAAAAATCCAGGCTTTTGTTACGATAGACGAGACGCCGGACTCCCGTATAAAAGGTGTTGGAACAAAACACAATGGGCCTCACCAACACCGCAGGGCGTCTTGAACTTGTGTACTTATGTTAACACGAGTCTATTAATTATGCAAGCGTTGTCTCTGGTTCTGACTTAGACTTCACTGCTAAGTGAAGTATATCCAATTGCTCCTTAGCAGGTTGTGACGGTGCATCAATCATAAGGTCCGTACCGCTCGCTGTTTTCGGAAAAGCAATACAATCCCGAAGAGATTTACGTCCGCCCATAAGCATTATGATTCGGTCAAGCCCAAAAGCAATACCGCCATGCGGCGGCGTTCCATATTCAAATGCATTTAATAGAAAACCAAACTGCTCGTAAGCTTGTTCTTTTGTAAATCCAAGAGCAGCGAACATTTTTTCTTGAACGTCACGTCTAAATATACGCATGCTGCCTCCGCCAATTTCAAACCCATTTAATACCATATCGTAGGCTTGGGCTCTTACCTTGCCCGGGTCTGTCGAAAGGAGTTCAATATCTTCCCATGCCGGCATCGTAAATGGATGATGCTCCGCAACATAACGGCCTTCTTCTTCATCATAACTGAGGAGCGGAAATTCAGTGACCCATAAAAACTTGAATGTACCATCCTCATACAGATTAAGTTCTGCACCTAATTTATTCCGCAGTGCACCAAGTGCCTGTAAAACTTGCGCTCGACCAGCTGATGCAATCAAAATCAAATCACCCGGGTTTGCTTCTGCTTGCTTCACAATTCTCGTAAGTTGGTCTTCCGTTAAAAATTTGCTAATAGAAGATTTGACAGATCCGTCAGAAAGTACGGCAATCGTTGCCAGACCTTTGAGACCATATCCCTGTACAAAATGTACAAGTTCATCCATCTGCTTTCTTGTGAATGATGCACAGCCGGGGGCAACAACAGCTTTCACGACGCCTCCATTTGCATGTGCATCCGCAAACACACGAAATTCAGTGTTGATTGTTTCTTCTGCGAGATCAATAATTGGCATTCCAAACCTGAGGTCTGGTTTATCGGAACCATACCGTTCCATTGCAATTTGATATGGCATGCGCTCAAAAGGAAGTGGAATTTCGACACCCAGCGCCTCTCGGAACACTTCGGAAACCATGAGCTCCATCATTTCTTGAAATTTTTCAAGCGGCAGAAAAGACATTTCTATATCAAGCTGTGTAAATTCAGGCTGTCTGTCAGCACGAAGGTCTTCATCTCGGAAACACCGGGCAACTTGGTAATACCGTTCGAGTCCCGAAACCATGAGTAGTTGTTTAAACAACTGAGGTGATTGCGGTAATGCATAGAATGATCCGGCCTGCAGACGACTAGGTACCAAATAGTCTCTTGCACCTTCTGGTGTACTCTTTGTTAAAATAGGTGTTTCAACCTCAACGAAACCATACTCATCAAGAAATCTTCTAAAAGAACGAACAACCTTGTGACGAAGCATCAGCATACGCTGCATTTCCGGTCTGCGAAGATCTAAATATCTATGCTTCAAGCGAACTGTCTCATCCACATCTACTCCATCTTGTATGTAGAAAGGCGGGGTTTTTGCTCCGTTATGGATTTCCAATTCTTGAACAATCATTTCGATTTTACCTGACTGTAGCTTCGAATTAATCGATTTTTCTTCCCGAGCAACAATCTTTCCTGATGCAGCAATAACATACTCGCTGCGAAGCTTGTCAGCCGCCTGCATGGCTGCTTCAGATGTACCCTTGTCTTTGTCGAATACTAACTGTAAGATGCCGGATCTATCCCGCAAATCGACAAAAACGATACTGCCAAAATCACGGCGCTTCGAGACAAAACCAGAAACGGTCGCTTCTGTTCCCTGTACTAATGTGATTGTATCTTCAACTGTATGAGTACGATAAAGTTTCGGTTGCAGTGATTCCTCCACTGTGCAGTACATCCTCTCTTTTGCACTTATTATTTAGCGCGAATTTTATCTATTGCGGTATTTAGATCTACATTCACCTGTTCACCTGTAGACAAATCTTTTAATGTGACCGTGTTCGTTTCGATTTCCGATTCTCCAAGAACGATAACGAACTTTGCATTCTCTCTATCTGCAGCTTTAAATTGAGCCTTCAGGCTTTTTTCTTGATAATCTCGGTCTGCAGAAATACCCGTGTGCCGCAAATTACGTATAATTGACATTGCTTTTGTGTCT
>JAKADF010000533.1 GCA_021820805.1 Bacillota bacterium | reverse complement strand
ACTAATCGGAGTTCCTGATAAACACATGTGACTCCTGATAATTGAGCTTCTCGAGGCGAGGAAAACGAAACTACCTTGCTATCAAGACTAATGGTACCCCGATCAGCCTTCTCCACCCCAGACAAAATCTTTAACAGGGTTGACTTACCTGCGCCATTATGCCCAACAAGGGCATGAATTTCGCCAGTTCGAAATTCCAAATCAATGTTTTTGAGAACCTCAATGCTGCCATAGGATTTGGAAATACCGCGGACGAGATATTGGATTCCCATAACTTTACTCACCTCATGTTGTACACCTAGGTGCAAAGAATTATTCATTCGACGCACCTAGGCACACTGTCAATCACCCGAAACTTTTATTGTATGATTGCTGAGCATTCGCTTTTGTTACCGCGGGAACAGGTACCAAAACTTGTGCCGGTACAGATTGGTGGTTTAGATATTTATACATGTTTTGCACTTCAGTTTGTGCCTCGACAGTCGGTTGTTGACGGACACCAGCTTTGTAAATAGAATTGTCCTCGATGGCCTTAATGTTTGGACGAGCACTTGAAAAACCAAATAACGCTACTTTCCCTTGCTTATGTTGGCTTTGAATAGCTTGCATAACCCCTAGAGCAGCCGGACCTGTATCAGAAAAGATGACTGACATATTTGGATGACCCTGAAGCATTTCAGATCCTACTTGCAGTCCCGTGACAGGAGAAACGTTGCCATTTAAAGTACTCACTACTTTAATTCCTGGATACTTTTTAATAACACTTAAAAACCCGGCGTCACGTTGCTGGGTTGAAGAAGCGGTTGGGAAGTTTACAACTCCTAATTCAACTTGTGGATTGGAACCTAAATATTTAACAAGTTCCTTTCCAACCTCTACGCCACCTTGATAGTTATCAGATTCTACGGCCTCTACTTCAGTTGCGCCATCTTGTTTCATAACATTCATATCTGCGTTTGCATCAATGAAGAAAACCGGAATATGCGCTTGGTTTAACGCTTTCACAGCTGTTACAATCGAGTTAGAGTCTTGCGGAACAATTGCAACCGCACTGACGTGCTGCTGAATGAATCCCTCAATTTGAGACAGTTGGGTTGCCTCATCACCATTGGAGGCTTCGACATTGACCGTCATTCCGTACTTTGCTCCGTTGGTAATAAAGCTTTGCTTCATAGCTGCGAAATAGGGATTAGTCAGTGAGTACATTGAAACACCAATTGTGTATTTCTTTTGTGTCGTTGTGGATGCACCACTGGTGCTAGTACTACCATTTGAAGGCGCCGTAGAAGACGCTGTAGATTGACCGCAACCAGAGACGAGACCTAGTAATGATAACGCTGCCACTCCACCGATTATTTTTCTTTTCATTTGAGTCCCCCCAAATATGTTTACTTCAAACATTTATGTGTTCATAGTATCCGCGTTTTTGTTTATTGTCAAGCTATTCATGTTTAATATAAACAAACAAGAACAATAACCAATGAAATATATTAGTTTTTTGTTTACATCGCTCATTTTAGCATTTAAAATTTATACGTGGGGGTGGGTGGCATGATTACCGAAGCTCGGCAAAAGTCCATTTTGGAGTACATTATGGCAAATGGTGAGGCGACGGTTCAGCAACTAAGTAAGATGTACGATGTTTCAGATATGACAATCCGGCGTGATCTATTAAAAATGGAACAAGCGGGGCTTATAAAGAGAACTTATGGCGGAGCCATTTCGGTCGGGAGAAACATTGAAACTTCCGTAGAAACAAGATTATCTGAAAATCTGGATAGAAAAATCGCTATTGCAGAACTCTGTGTCAAATTGGTTCGACCAAAGGATACCATTCTCATGGACGCCGGGACCACGGTTATGGAGGTAGCTCGCCGTCTTCCAGAAGGACTTGGACTTACTGTAATAACGAATGCTATGACAGTCGTAAATGTACTAATTGACAAGCCGGGTATTGAATTAATGATTCTCGGTGGACCGTTTCAACATACTCCGCAGGTAACAGTGGGCTCTAGTGTCATAGAATCCATCAAGTCCTTGAACGTGAGCCGTGCATTCATTACAGCAACAGGTTTCTCACTAGACTTCGGCCTTACTGATGCGAATATTTTACAATCTGAAATAAAACGCCACATGATGGATAGAGCACAGATCCGAACTTTGGTGATCGATAGTTCCAAATATGGCGTCCTCTCTTTGAGCCGATTTGCTGACCTTAAGGAATTTGATCAAATTATTACGGATGACCAATTAGACCCAGACGTGGTTCAACAGATTCGCTCAGAGAAAACTGACGTATTGCTTGCACACGTGAATAACTAAACGACAGACTTCATTTTGTTTTAATTAATTATAGATTCTTTATAACCCAACTTTCGTAGTCCAAAACAGGGAAATACGCCTTGATATAGCTGAATAAAACATCTTTTCACTGCTGTAGTTGACTTAAAGACTGCCGGACCAAAAGTCCGTACGGTTCAAGTCCGGTCCTCGTCACCAGAAAAAATTGAGGAATAGCGCAGGTTCTCGGGTTCACATTGAATGACGAGGTCTGCGCCGTTTTTATGTGTTTACATCCAATTGTGTGCTTCTTGTTTGTTTTGTGCACCGAAAGGGATCCTTAAATTTCAGGAATGAAGAGTGTAGTAGCAATTGGCAAACCGATCTTACCTAATGGCGTACCATCTGATAAAGGATTCACATAATCGGAACATGTGCAGAGGAGCGCTTAACA
>JAKADF010000532.1 GCA_021820805.1 Bacillota bacterium | reverse complement strand
AAGTCAAAGCATGCTAATTCATTCGCAAAGAATTGCTCTTGTTGGCAGTTGGGAGTTTGATCCTGTCAAACAAAGATCTTTTTGGTCGTCTCAGTTGTTTGATATATATGGTATTGAGAATACAGGATACATATCTTTAGCAGATGTCGTTCAATACATCCATCCTGAAGACAAGGAACGTTTCATCCTATCAGCTAAAGCCCTTTCTGAAGGACAGCCGTATGATATAGAGTTTAGAATTGTTCGTCCAAATGGAGAAGTAAGGGTCTTACACTCAAAAAGAGAAATGAGTGTTTCGGGTGGAGAAGTTCGTCTGATTGGAACTGTTCAAGATATTACGGAGCAAAAGTATACTCAGGAATTACTGTTAAAATCTGAAAAACTGTCCGCGATAGGACAACTAGCTGCTGGAATGGCACACGAAATTCGCAATCCACTAACCTCATTGAAAGGTTTTTTGAAATTAATACCAACAACAGATGACCCTAGGCGCTACATCTCAATTATGGAGAATGAATTAAATAAAATAGAAACAGTTACAAGTGAACTATTGATGCTTGCTAAACCGCAGATGAAGCAATTTAAGTCTACTAATATTGCGTTGAATCTTGAAAATGTATTGAATTTATTGAATACCCAAGCTCTCATGAAGAGCATTGAGATATGTGTAGAAGCAGTAGGGAAGATACCATGCGTTGTATGTGATCCTGGCCAAATAGAGCAGGTATTTATAAATTTAATCAAAAACGCAATTGAAGCAACGCCTGTGAGTGGAAAAATAGTTGTTCAACTACAGAAATATGATGATGAATTTATAATTATTGATGTTATTGACAATGGAATGGGTATTTCGCAAGAGGTAATTGATAAATTAGGGGAGCCATTCTTCACAACAAAAGAAAATGGGACAGGGCTCGGACTAATGATTAGTCAGAAGATCATTATGGAACATCGCGGCAAATTAAATATTCATAGTAAGGTTGGGGCAGGAACAACAGTGAGTATTATGTTGCCTTGTAAGCAACTAGAGGTTTAATACAATTAATTTTCAGTTGAAGGTATTTTGGATGTCCTTGTATTTCTCTTATTTTTTCTTTTAACTTCCGATAATATAAGATTATGGGGAATTTGTAAAAAATTACATAATTATTATAATATCAAGAAAAAATGTATCTGTAAACCCCACGTAAAAATTCTATCTCTTCTAAATGCTTCATGCCACAAAAGGGGGCATGTAGCATGAATATCAATCCCACTCCACGTAAAAATAGAGTAGTACTTATTCGTGAGGACTTGTTTACTCTAACTAAAAGCACATATAAGACAATCATCTTAGGACAATTCATTTACTGGTCAGAACGCATGGCAGACACAGATAAATATATTCTTGAAGAATCGGAACGCATGAAGATGGATGGGGTTAATTCCAACTTTCAACCTTCCTTTGGATGGATCTACAAAAGGGCTGAAGAGCTGATTGAAGAAACAATGTTAGACATTTCACGGCAAACGGCAAATCGTCTGCTTCAGTCTTTGGTCGATGATGGATACTTACTTTCAAGGCGCAATCCGGAACATAAATATGACCGTACGAAGCAATATCGCGTCGATTTTGTACGTATTCGGAATGAACTACACAAAATTCGATACTACCACAGCAGTCTTGCTTGGCTCACAGAGAGCGATGCAAAGCTCGATATGAGCATTCGAGAAAATAAGGGTAATATACCAGAAAACCCGCAGAATAATGGAATGCTCAATATGAGCATTGGAAAATCCAAAATAAGCTTTGAAAAGCTCAACGTGAGCGATCAAAAGATGATGGATGAGCGAGCTATACCAGAGATTACTTACAGAGAAAAAAATAATGATAATAATAACAACTCGCACGTCCAAATAATGGATGATGAAAAAAACTCCATTCAATTGACCGAATATACAAGCTTAGGTGCAAAACAGATGTCATTTAGCAAATATGAAATCCCGGGCGAACAGAAAAACAAATTCGCTTGGAAAGAACCATCAATGACACCACTAGAGCCATTCATTCCATTTCATTCTTCAAGTGAGTTAGAAACAGCTGCAGCATGCACTGAGATCTCTAATTCCACCGATAGACGACCACTAATTCCAGATAATGGCCCATACGTTCAGGTGGATAAGCGAATGTCACAGCACCTTGGACGGATTTACATTGCAAAGCAGGATGACTACAGGGCAATTAAACAACTGCTAGGAAGCCAAGTGCCACTTGACTTCATCCTGGCAGGGATTGATTTCACATTTGCCAATTTTGGCGATAGGGAGATTAACAGTTTCGGGTATTGTGCAAAGGTGATTACTCAACAATGGGCTTTGGAAAAAGCAAAACGTGAGGATGTAAGACCGATTGATCGGCGCGAGGCATTGGAAGCAGAAGGCAATTTACAGCGTCCACGCACGAGTAAAGCACAATTACCAGTAACAGAACGTCACGACAAATATGAAACTTTTTACAACCTTTTTCTGGGTTAAATAGCATAGCCATTTTGATTAGGGGATGAAGGGCCCATGAATCATTATCAAGTGGCGTTTTTAGACAAGGCAGCAGAGATAGACACATCGTTATCGCCAAAAGAGTTTATAACTATTGCGATGTTTTTCAAGCAAATTCTCGATTTGATGAATGCACAACAATTTCAGATATGGCAGAAATATCATTCCTCTTGGATTCCGGTCCATGGAGTAGAAAGCTTGCA
>JAKADF010000029.1 GCA_021820805.1 Bacillota bacterium | reverse complement strand
ACAGAGGTCCAAGATGTATACATGAGAAAATCTGCAACTTGTGTCGCTCTTGCAGAATTAAGTGCAGTTGCCTTTACATAACCGTCTTGCCTATTTGTTACGAGCAAACTTTTAGCCGTTGAATCAATTAAGGACTTCATGACTTGTCCTTCAGTGTTCGATACGGTTAAGACGTTATTTACTAGGTTTGGATGTTGCAACTCTTGTTGTACTTTTTGATTAATATCTGTTTGTGTACCTTTGCTTAGTTCTTTAAAAGGTTTTTGGTACTCAGATAATGCAAATTCATTTTCCATTCCTTGTGCCAATTCTGTAAGTAATAGGGATGTGTAGTCTTCCCCAAAATAGGCACCATTTCCATACACACTTCCGTAATCCATTAAGTCTGATTCTTGAAATCCAGCTTTACCGGCAATCATATCATTGCTTGTAAACAGGACCTCTCCTGAAGTTGTTACTACTTTATTTGGAATTGGCGGTGCGCCTTTATATGTCTGCACAGTTCCCCAGACAAAGATGGCGACGCAAGCGATGAGCACCACGACGAAGATGCGTTTTAGTTTTCGAGTCAATGGGTCTGCCATCTAGCCTTTCCTCCCTTGTTGTGTGGACTTTGATTGCAAGGCCATCATGTTCTCCATCAACGTACGGGTATGTGAAATTTATCACACTCTAGGGGAAGATCATCCGAATCAAATTGGGGTGAATGCTCGACAATACTAGGGCAAATGGTACATTTGGGCCATTTTTGACAAGTTTGTGATCTAAGCTCTTTTTGACATATATACTGATGGGGATCGTAAGAACGTGGTTAAGCAAGTTAGGAGGATCACGCGCCATGACAGAGCGTTTAAATATTTGGAATCGAGATTTTGGTCAGAATCCATATATTGTAATTTGGGAGGTTACTAGAGCGTGTCAGTTGCACTGTTTGCATTGCCGCGCTGAGGCACAGCGGCATCGGGATCCTAGAGAATTAACGACTGAAGAAGGATTTCGTTTAATGGACCAGATTGCTGAAATGGACCGCCCATTGCTCGTGTTTACGGGCGGTGATCCCCTTGAACGGCCAGATTTATATGACTTTATTCGGTATGCGAGAAGCAAAGGGCTGATTCCGTCGATGACGCCTAGTGCAACACCCCGCGTTACGTTTGAAACGATTAAAGGAGCAAAAGAAGCAGGTCTTGAAAGATGGGCCTTCAGCCTGGACGGTTCAACTGCAGAGATTCACGATAAGTTCCGAGGAACAAAAGGGTCATATGATTTAACGATTCGGTCACTAAAAATCCTTCAGGAACTTGATATTCCAATCCAACTCAATACGACTGTGACGCGTTTCAACCTAGGAGATCTTCCAAATGTCGCAAAGGTGGCAGAATCGTTTAACACCGTCTTATGGAGTGTGTTCTTTATGGTGCCGACTGGAAGAGCAAGAGAGAGGTATATGGTAACTCCGCAAGAACATGAGCAGGTAATGGAATGGCTGTATGAACTTTCAAAACATAGCTCATTTGATGTTAAAACCACTGCCGGTCCTCATTATCGTCGAGTAGTAATTCAACAGCGCATGATAGACAGTGATGAAACTGTTAAAGGCAACAGGGGCTTTTTGTTAGGGGGAGATCCTCTTCGAGCAAGTAAAGGTGTGAATGACGGGAATGGTTTTGTGTTCATTTCGCACGTTGGCGACGTGACACCAAGTGGATTTTTGCCTGTGAAGGCAGGGAATATCCGTGAATCAAATCTTGCAGATATATACCGAAATTCGCCTATATTCCAGGAACTAAGAAATCCTAATCTTTTGAAAGGAAAATGTGGCGTTTGTGAATTCCGTAATGTCTGCGGTGGTTCTCGTGCACGCGCTTATGCTGTGACTGGAGATTACCTAGAGAGCGACCCAAGTTGCTCGTATATTCCAAAGGCCCTCACTGCTCTCGCATGACTTCTGCGGATGCCGTATGTTGGTAATATGACCGACATGCGGCATACTCTCCTATTCTCATTTCCATCTTGATCCATATAAAGTTGATCTGCGTCAATGATTCGATATCCTTTACATAGTAGGATAAACTCGCTTGGTGTGCTTTGCACTTGATAGGCGTAGTTTGCCTAGCTTCACAATTGAAGGGAGAATTTGAAGATGACTGACACCATATCCCTGCATTTTCGGTCGGATGCCCCGTTTCAGCAAATTATGGATAATGGCGACAATCGCATTATTCTTTTGTCGTTTGAAAAAGGCCAAATTTTAGAAGAGCATCAAGTTCCCATATCTATGACAGTACTAGTACTTAGCGGCCAAGTTCAATTTGTTGTTTCTGGGGAAGAAACAGAGAATCTTGAAAGCGGGCATATGATTGTTTTACAGCCAGGACAAGTGCATAGCTTGAAGGCAGTTCAGAAATCAACGATTTTATTAACGCTTTTTGCTGCATCTGATGAATCATCTGAGCAAACAGGAGAACACGTAAGCGTACATACTAACCCCGAAATGATGAAAAACATTGCTCCAGAATTGAAAGAGCTTGTAGAGGACCATAACGCACTGTGTGAGGAACTTTTAAACACACAAGGTGAACTCAATCTGACAGAATACAAAAAAACGCTGGATTTAATCGGGGATGAATTAAACCATCATTTTGTTTTTGAAGAAACAATTTTATTCCCGCGAATCGCTAAGCTCATTGGCGGAGCAGACGTAGGTCCGATTGCAATGTTAATCCGTGAACATGGTAAAATACGCAAATTGTATGCTTCATGTGACCAGTTATTAAAAGATATTGATACTGACCCTTATGCAGAAGGTGCACTCCGAAAGCTGGCACGACGGTTGACGAATATCTTGTTGCAACATATCGAAAAAGAAGATAAGTTTATTTTCCCAATGGCTAGCAGAATTCTTAGCAAGGAAGATTTAGAGGTAATTGAGCGGGAATTGATGGCCGTTTCCAATTCTTGAGTACAAGTTTTCTAAAAAAAGGCAGCTTATGTTGATAAGTTCACAGCTCTATGGTGTACTCTTATATGATAAGGGTAGATAAAGAAAGCAGGGGACGCCATGAGCTGTATTTTTCACTCGGATAATGCGTGCATTCGACGGGTACCCATCTTTGAAAATTTGACGGATAACGATTTTATGCTTTTAAGTAAAGCTGTTCATTCAGAAAAGTACTCAAAAGGGGAATATGTTTTTCATATCGGAGAACAATCAGACGCTTTATACGTGATTCATAAAGGCGTAGTGAAAATTACCAAGGTCGCTGAGTCCGGGAAGGAGCACATTCTTCGTTTCCTATTTCCTGGTGACTTTGATGGCCAATTTGCGCTGTTTAATGAAGAGTATCATTACGCGGATGCGGAAGTAATGGAAGATACTGTTGTCTGCAAAATTCATCGTGATGACTTGCGCAGTGTTATGATTCAGAACCCGGAAATTGCATACCGTTTAGTTGTTGTAATGAGTGAACGATTAAAAGAAGCTGATGAATGGATTGGCGCTATCAGCCTCTTAGATGTGGAAAAACGTCTTGCAAAAGTCTTACTTATTTATAGTGCAAAATATGAACCAAACGAGCCTTTTGATTTACCTGTGCCGAAGAAAGATTTTGCTTCCCTAATAGGTGTTGTTCCTGAGACACTAAGCCGAAAACTATCTTTGTTTGAAGACCAGGGCCTAATAGAGCTTAAAGGACGAAAGTCAATCCGAATTTTAAACCTGCCCCAATTACGACAAATTGCCGAACCGACGGCCTAAAGGGTAATGTTCAGCGAATGTATACAGGTGTGCCTGAAACACGGATTATGCCCAATCGGTTGGTGGTGAATTTTTTTCTATGGTAATTGAAGAGAGTAAACAGGCTGCTTCAATAAATGGCGGATTTAATTGGGTCCAGGTGTTTGGACTCTTGCCTGCATTTTATATCGGTACATCGTTTTTGAACTTTACAGTTGGCGCTGTTCTTGGCATGCTGATGACAATGAATCAAAATTGGTGGGGTATTCTTGCACCAATACATGCTGAACTCAACCCGTATGGATGGTTGACAATTCTTATTTACGGTATGACGTACGCCGTTCTCAAATGGTTTGCAGATGTCGTTTCCCCATGGCCCAAATTAGGGTGGATTCAACTTATTGCAGCAGAAGTTGGCGTTATTTGTGTGACGCTGGCGCACGCAGCATCGTCCCTAACCTTTCTTAAAATCGGGATGTTATTGCAAGCACTTGCTCCTATATTGTTTTTGGTAAATATATTGGTTTCAGTTGCGGCAAAAAGACGCCGTAAAGCAGATGAGGTTGTGCTCACTTCCCAAATTCATGACTACGTTCTGCAACTGTCTAGCGCGGGATATCCAATCACTGATTCTATGAAACGTGTTTACGAAACATTGGGAGATACTAAGAGGCACTATGAAACAGATGGTGTTGCACAGCGGGGAACGGATTT
Organism: Bacillota bacterium; assembly: GCA_021820805.1. Next base: position 9,379 of record JAKADF010000029.1, on the reverse strand, counting down.
AGCACTGATGATCTTTGTGCTTGCCGCGGTTTGGGCATCACTTTCGTCTTTGCTTAGTTCAAGTTTTAGTGGATATATCATTCCATCAGGTGTGAATATTTTAACATACTATGGTTGGATTTCAGGAACTGTATTGGCAGTATCCTTACATCTATACCAGCGCTATTCACCGATTTCTTATCTACACAAAAAATCAGTTCTTATTGGGCAATTGCTATGGCTGGTAGGTGTTGTTCTATCGACCGTGGGATTCTCGTTTGTTGCATTTTTGATTCCAATAGGAACTAGGTTGCTTGGTCTTGGGCTTCTTTGGAATGGGCTTGTTTATCTTATACCTATAAACCGTGTCTTTAAAGGGTTAACACATCAAGTTCACATAGCTTGGAAGCTTAGTACATTGTGTCTATTTTTATTAGGGTTGGGACTTTTTTTAGGTTTTCCTTTAATGGACCTCGCGATGTTCCATTTAATGTTTTTAGGTTGGATGACCATGCTTGTTTATGGTGTAGGCTATACCTTTTTCCCGCTTCTCTTGCGCCGCATGCCAAGAAGCAAGTTTGTTGCAAAGTTGCAAGTCTGGGTTGGTTTCTTTGGCACTCTGTTCATGTTTAGTGGTTTTTACTGTATGGAGCATGGACTCCTGCTTCGTGAATCCGTAACACTGCTTGCAATTGGCGGCGTTTCTGCCGCTCTTAGTGCATTGTATTTTCTCGTCCAATGGCCTCTTGGTAAGCGAGTTGGCAATAATTGAAAATTGTTGAAAGTGAGGCGATGTTTGTGGAGAAAAATACGCGTGATATATTGAAGAATATAGAACTGTTTCGGGATTTAACAGATGAAGAGTTATCTAGAGTTCTATCCATAACAACAAGGCACCATTATGACCGCGGAGAGTATGTTTTTATGGAAGGTCAAACTCGAGAAGCTGTCTATTTTGTTGAACGTGGACTCATCAAAGTATTTAAAGTAGACAGTGAAGGCCGAGAACATATTGTTAATATTCTAGGTGCTGGGCAGATGTTCCCACATGTTGGATTGTTTGATGACAGTCCTTATCCTGGAACTGCGGAAATTCTTTCATCCGCGTCATTACTGTCTGTTCGGAGTAAGCCTTTTGAGGATTTGTTACTCGATAATCCTATGACGATGCGCAAGTTGATGAAGGTTCTTGGTAAAAAAATATTACAATTGCAAGGAAAATTGCATGAACTCGCTGTTTATGACACTCACGACAGAGTGTCGGCTCTGCTGCGTCATTTTGCTGAAGAACACGGGCAAAAAAAGTCAGATGGTATTCATCTGAAGTTACCGGTAACACATGCGGAAATGGCTCAAATGATTGGATCAAGCCGCGAATCGGTAAATCGTATTTGGAATGAATTTCGCCGCAAAGGCATCGTGACTGGAGATAAGGATGAATGGATTGTTAATCAGGATTGGTACAACCATTCTTAATCTTCCGGCCGTGGACCGCCTATTGTAAGTACATGGCGCAGCGCTAAAAATAAGAGTATTGTGCTTATGGCCATGATGCTTCCAGGTATCATTCGGATTATTGTGTCTAGTTGCAGACCCGTTAGATGCGCAACAACGAATACAATAAGCCCCATAGTCGCACCTAAGAAATAGAGAATAATAGCAAATCTACTTAATTGTTTTGGTACCATATCGTCGAGGAGCGGTGCAGCTTTCCGCTCCGGGCGTTTACTAAAGCGGTATTCAAACCACAGAAATGGCACGATTTTTTGCATATATGCAAAAATGAGAGGTACGAGGCCGCCAAATACAAACAGATATGCTGAGAAAAGAGCTAGCTCCTTGCTTGCCATTGATATTGCAATAAATAGCAGTAACTGACCGAGCGTGATGCAAGTAAGAGCGACTAGTGCCTCTCGTACAGGATTAACCATGCGTTTTCTTTTTCTGGCACGTAAAATACGCCAGACATCAATAACGAATGATATAATACCGCTTATGCCTGCAAGACAGCCGACAACAATAGCGAACTCTCCAATGAGATGCAGTGATCTATCTAACGGGAGAAGCCAATCACCAAGAATAATTGCAACAAGTCCGCTAAAGTAAAGCCATTTTGCGCGTGGCAGAGATGCTTGATAACCATGGCTTAATGCAAACATCGGAATAAATTTATAGGAGATCACAAGTACAAGTCCTCCCCAAAAAGCTAAACCGCCAATCAGCACGTGCGTGAACACCAATTGAGAAGAAACAGTTTCAGGGAATCCTGCCTGCCATAGTCCAATTAGTATGACAATAACGAGTGAAACAACGGGGAACGAAAGCCCGCGATGGACGAGCGTCTTATTTCTTGCCTTCTTATAATGGCTTGCTAAAATCATTAAATAAAGGATTACCCCAATACATAAAATCGTGCCTCCAGCAGCCACATAGTACATTTTAAAATTGACAAAACCATAAATCATGATGAGTACAGACAAGATATGAATAGGTAAGTGCCAGTAAAACACATGTCTCGGCATCGGCGGGGCTTGGAATGCGATTGGAACGACTTGATATAGTACACCGAAAGCTACGGTAAGCATAAAACCTAGTACTAAGGAATGAATCAGTGCAAGTGAACCTGCACCAATTATATTCAGGGCCCATTCCGGGACAAACCATCCTGCCGCAAATAATGTAGGGCATGCGAACATGAGTCCAGTCAGGAGGTAAGTCACAGTTGGCGAGAGACGTTTTTTAGTTGAATCATTAACCACGCACAACAGCTCCTCTTACCATAAGCATAAGGCATTTTTAGTCTACTTCAAATGAATTATACAATTATGATGTTTGTCACACCGAATTTGCCCGCATGCACTTGACCCGCATCGTCGGAATTCTCTTGACAGACTTCTCTGCCCGATGTATAAATAGACAATCTTGCGCTCGTTTAAACAAGATTTACTCCAGATTAAGCAGTAAAAATTTTATACTTAATTTTACGTGCAAATGAACAGGTACAGAAGGAGGAGCAGTGCGTGGAAGTAAGCATAGGTTTGCTGGGATGCGGGACTGTTGGAGAAGGCGTAATTGAATTGACGCGGCGCAGAGCCCAAAAGATTGCTGGTATGACTGGTCTGACACCGATGATTAAGCATGTTTTAGTTAGAGATTTATCCAAGCCGCGTGGTGTCTCTTTTAAAGATGAGCGTTTAACGAATAATGTAAGAGATATACTGGACGATCCGCAGGTTCAAGTTGTCGTAGAAACGATTGGCGGAATTGAACCGGCCAGAACGTTTATTTTAGAAGCAATAAAGAATGGAAAACATGTTGTGACCGCCAATAAAGATCTCATTGCTTTACATGGTGCCGCAATTCTTAGTGCAGCAGAAGAGCATGGTGTCGATGTACTGTATGAAGCTGCAGTCGGCGGGGCGATTCCGCTTGTAGGCCCTTTAAAGGATAATTTAACAGCAAATGAAGTAACAGATTTAAAAGGAATAATCAATGGCACAACAAACTTCATTTTGACGAAAATGACAGATACCGGAGCAAGTTTTGAAGATGCTTTAAAAGAGGCTCAAGACCTAGGCTTTGCCGAAAGCGATCCGTCGAGTGACGTAGACGGATTGGATGCAGCGCGCAAGCTCGTAATTTTGGCCACCATTGGATTTCATGCGCGTGTAAATCTGAGTGAAGTAAAAGTAACCGGTATTCGCCAAATTTCCGCACGAGATGTAGCCTATGCGTCTGAGCTTGGATCTGTAATTAAGCTGCTGGCAGTAGGTTCTGACCGTCATGGAACAATTTCACTTCGTGTAACACCGACGCTTATTCCGAAAACGCACCCGCTTGCACATGTGTCTGGTTCATATAATGCATTATTTGTTCGTGGAGATGCCGCAGGCGACTTGATGTTTTTTGGGCGTGGAGCAGGTTCCTTACCAACGGCAAGTGCAGTGGTTGGCGATATCATTGGACTATTACGCAATCTCCAGATAGGTGCATCTGCAAAATCTGAGCGACTAATGCTGGATAAAACTGTCGCTGTAGAATCCGCTGACCGTTTGCAGCATTACCTGCGTATTACGGTTGCCGATGAACCCGGTGTTTTCGCGGCGATTGCAGCATTGTTTGCAAAGGCGGATGTTAGTATGGAAACTGTTTTGCAAAAACGAGTCAGCAACGACCAAGCAGAGATTGTTGTTGTTACACATGCAATACCAATTTTTCAAGCAGAACACCTTGTTGAAGCACTGAAAAATTTATCACATGTTCATCAAGTCCACTCAGTTATGCCAGTTGAACCTTTAGCGGATTAATTGTGTTTTTTCTGCCTTTGTCACTTGTTGCGTTTTCGCAAAATAGATATGGGGCATGGCCCGTATCCGGGCATCTTTATAGGAGCCTGGTAAGGGCCTTAGAGCCTGAGTAGGAACTAAGCGGTCCAAAGGTATTGAATTGGTCAAAAACGGTGTCTGCACGTGTCTTGAAGGTGTCTCATGGTGTTGATAAGGACTGTCTAATAAATGGATTTCAAAAATCCAAAGGAATCCGTTCATAATGATGTTTTTGAATCTCTCCATTCGGATTTTTGCCTCTTTTTTTTTCTCGCATTTAACAGATTCCTTCTTGTTCACTAGTTCCCAATATGCTCATTCATAAAAAAAAATTAAATAAATAACGTATAAATTCACACACAAATTGAAACTTCAAAAAAATTTTCGAATATTCTATAAACCCTTTCAGGACAATATGGAAAGCGTTTACGTTTCAAACTCGTAACCGCTTACATATGAGCCGTGGGCGTTTCTCTTGATTGACACGCTCTAATCCCCGTAATACAATGACTCGCAAGTTCAAAAAACTGCGTAACGGAGCCGCTTATAGCAAATTTCCATTCGCTTTCACGAATTTATATTTGAATATTCAGATATGAAACGGTGGTTAATATGTCGGCTGACGCGGCAAATCGGTAACGATTTGGAAAGTCATCATGGAGGCGGTTTTAGATGGGTCACTACATTTTTATGGACGGAGCATATGTCGATAGGTCGGAGGCTCACGTATCTGTTTTTGATCACGGTCTGCTTTACGGGGATGGAGTATTTGAGGGGATTCGCGCGTACTCAGGCAATGTATTCAAACTAAATGAACACATTGACAGACTTTACGATTCTGCAAAGTCAATTTTGCTGAATATTCCCCATTCAAAGGAAGAACTCGCCGAGATCGTGCTTGAAACGCTGCGAAAGAATGGCTATGACAGTGCGTACATCCGGCTTGTTGTCACACGTGGAATAGGAAATCTTGGCCTAGACCCATTTTTATGTCAAACAGCTAGTGTATTCGTTATTGCAGAACAACTCGCAATGTTTCCACGCGAGCTTTATGAGCAGGGTATTGAAGTGATAACTGCTGCGACTCGCCGGACGCGTTCAGATATTCTTAGTCCAAAGGTCAAATCATTAAACTATCTAAATAACATACTTGTGAAAATAGAAGCGCATAATGCGGGCGTAAATGAAGCACTCGTATTGAACTCAGAAGGTTATGTGGTTGAAGGTTCCGGAGAAAATGTTTTTATCGTCAAAAACGGCGTTTTATACACTCCTCCAATCTACCTTGGTGCGCTAGATGGTATTACGAGAAAGGCAGTAATCAGTTTGGCTCGTTCTGAAGGATATACCATCGTGGAAGAACCGTTCACGCGTCATGATGTATACGTTGCGGATGAGGTTTTCTTGACCGGAACGGCTGCGGAAATCGTACCTGTTGTAAAGGTAGATGGCAGAATAATTGGAAATGGTAAACCAGGTTTATACACAGGCGTTTTGCATGAAAGATTCCAGGGTTTGACTCCCGTTGACGGTGCTAAAGTAGAGGTCCATGAAGTAGCAAACACTTGATGGTTGTTCCTGCAAAGTTCGGCGAGGTGTCGCAGTAATGACGCGATACTCCGCTGGTAACCAGCAGTTTTCCTATTGATTACAGGTTTTTGCTAAAGATGCCTATCTGCTATATCAGACGCTGTACCTTGTTTGAAACAATTATGTAAAGTGTTTAAAAAAGGAGGGAGACGTTGATAAATGAGTGCCCAGGTGGAAACTAGAGCCCCAGCTGCGAAACCAGTTCATCGACGAATGTCGGGTGCCGAAATGTTAGTAGAAATTTTTCGAAGAGAGAATGTTGAATTTATCTTTGGTTATCCAGGCGGAGTGGTTTTACCTCTGTATGATGCGCTGTATAATTGCGAAATTCCTCATGTTTTGAGTCGCCACGAACAAGGATCGATTCACGCGGCAGAGGGGTATGCCAGGGTAACAGGTAAAACTGGAGTTGTCATATCAACTTCAGGTCCAGGAGCGACAAATTTAGTTACAGGTCTCGCTGATGCTATGATGGATTCTTTACCAATAGTTGCCATAACAGGACAGGTTTCTACATCCGTTATCGGCAGTGATGCATTTCAGGAAACATCCATAATTGGTGTATCTACCCCGGTTACAAAACATAACTTTCAAGTTCGAAGCGTTGAACAACTTCCTGGTGTAATGAAAGAAGCTTTTCATATTGCATCAACGGGTCGAAAAGGTCCAGTGCTTGTTGATGTTCCTAAAGACGTTGTCCTTGCTGCTGGGGAATTTAACTATGACAAGGAATTAAACTTGCCTGGTTACCAACCCACGACAGTACCTCATTTGCTGCAAATTCGTAAGTTGCTTTCAGCCATACAACAAGCAAAAAAACCGGTGATTCTAGCTGGTGCGGGAGTGCTTCATGCAGGTGCGAGCGGTGAGTTGTTGCATTTTGCAGAAAAGCTTCAGTTACCGGTTGTGAATACGTTGCTTGGGCTTGGCAGCATACCCGGTCAGCATCCGCTTTGTCTTGGGATGGGAGGTATGCATGGGGCATATACCGCAAATATGGCGATGTATGAGGCTGATTTATTAATTAACATCGGTGCAAGATTCGACGATAGACTTACTGGAAATTTAAATCACTTTGCAAAAAATGCCGTAGTTGCCCATATTGACATTGATCCAGCGGAAATCGGAAAAAACGTTGATACCCAAATTCCTGTAGTGGGTGATGCACTGTCAGCTCTGCAAATGCTGATTGCTGAGGCAAATGAACCTGCAGATACAAGTGAGTGGTTAAATTACCTCCGTAAGATGCAAGTTGAATTTCCTTATTGGTACCACAAAGATGATAAAACGTTGAAACCACAACGTGCTCTCGAGATCATTTATGAAATGACTCATGGGGATGCGATTGTTGTAACAGATGTCGGCCAGCATCAGATGTGGGCTGCTCAGTATTATCCACTTGCGAAACCGAACCACTTTGTTACATCCGGAGGGCTCGGCACAATGGGATTCGGACTCCCAGCAGCAATTGGCGCGCAACTCGGCAAACGAGACAAGTGCGTTTGTGCTGTGCTTGGCGACGGCGGTTTTCAGATGACTTTGGAAGAGCTGGCTCTTTTAAAGGAGTATCATCTCCCCGTAAAGGTGCTCATTTTTAATAACTTCGCACTCGGCATGGTACGCCAATGGCAGGAGTTATTTTTCGGTGAACGCTATTCGGAATCCTTGTTGCCTTTCCAGCCGGATTATGTGAAATTGGCAGAAGCTTATGGTATGAACGGTTATTGTGTTAGTACAGAGGCTGAGCTTGTTCCTGTGCTGCAGCAAGTATTTGCGAGTGACGAGCCAGAAATTGTTGACTGTCGGATCACGAAAGAAGAAAAGGTATTCCCTATGATTGCTTCTGGGTGTGGTCTTCATGAAATGGTGGGTGTCAAACCATGAACAGGATACTTACAGTGATTGTTCTTAACAAAGCAGGCGTATTGCACCGTGTTACCGCACTGTTTATGCGAAAAGCACTAAATATTCAAAGTATTACGGTTGGTGCAACAGAAATAGAAGGACAGTCTCGTATGACAATTGTTCTTTCTGATATTGATGAACGCGGAATTGAACAGGCAATGAAGCAACTTCATAAGCAAATTGATGTACTGAAAGTCACAGACATCACTGAAGAATCGATGGTGGCAAGGGAACTCGCTCTAATTCAAGTGAACAGTCCAGTCCAGTCACGTTCAACACTTGCAACTCTAATTGAGCCATTTCGGGCATCTATCATTGATGTTGGCCGTGAGTCGGTTACCGTGCAAGCAATTGGCAAGCCTGAAAAGGTTGATGCTCTTATCTCTTTACTTCGTCCTTATGGCATCAAAGAGTTGGCTCGCACAGGAGTCACGGCCTTGCGTCGGGATGGAGATACCACTTTCGAGGTATCCAGAGTCAGCAGAGCGAATGCAATTCCAATTTAAGACGAACTGGATAATCCAACAAATTTAAACAAGAAAACGGGAGGATCATAATGGCAAAAATATACTACGAATCAGACATTTCTCTATCACCACTTGAAAACAAAAAGGTTGCAGTAATTGGATATGGTTCACAAGGTCATGCACATGCGCAAAATTTGCGCGAAAGCGGTGTGGAAGTGGTTATCGGCATAAGGCCGGGCCGTTCAGCTCGTAAAGCTGAAGAAGATGGTTTTGCAGTATATTCAGTAGCAGAAGCGGCTGGGCAAGCAGATGTTATCATGGTGCTCTTGCCTGATGAACGTCAGCCAGAAGTGTATGAAAATGAAATCGCACCGTATTTATCTGCTGGTAAAGCGTTAGGGTTTGCACATGGATTTAATATTCATTTCAATCAGATTGTTCCGCCTGAAGATGTAGATGTATTTTTGGCAGCGCCAAAAGGCCCGGGGCACTTGGTTCGAAGGGTATTTACTGAAGGCGGCGGAGTACCTTCTCTCATTGCTGTCGGTCAGGATGCTACCGGTCATGCTTTTGAATTGGGACTTGCTTATTGTCGAGGGATTGGTGCTGCAAGAGCAGCAGTATTGGAAACAACTTTCCAGGAAGAAACAGAGACAGATCTCTTTGGCGAACAAGCAATTCTTTGCGGTGGTATCTCAGCTTTAGTGAAGGCTGGTTACGAAACTTTAGTCGGTGCAGGATATCAACCAGAGTCAGCCTATTTTGAATGTTTCCATGAACTTAAGCTCATTGTCGATTTAATGTACGAGGGCGGACTTGATTACATGCGTTACTCAATTTCGGACACCGCACAGTGGGGAGATTTTACGAGAGGACCACGAATCATTACCGATGAAACGAAAAAAGAAATGAAGAAAATACTGTCAGAAATTCAAGACGGTTCCTTTGCAAAAGGCTGGATTCTTGAGAATCAGGCGCACCGCCCAGTTTTCAATGCTATTAATCGCATGGAACAGCAGCACCCGCTTGAAGTCGTTGGCAGACAGTTGCGAGAAATGATGCCTTTCATTAAACAACCTAAAAAATAAAGATTAACAACTGTTCAGGAGGCGA
>JAKADF010000531.1 GCA_021820805.1 Bacillota bacterium | reverse complement strand
TTGTGGTGTTTTGAAAAAGTCAAGAGCTTCTTTCTATTTTCGTAAAGTTTTTAATGCGGACGAATTCCAAATTCATACAGCAACTGCATAACGCATGATAAGAAGAAACAAAGGGGTACAGTTCACCGCACAAGGGGAGTATTTGGTCGAAAACTCAAAAAAGCTGCTATCAGATACGGAGGAAATCATTGAACATGTACAAAACATGAATCAAGAAATTCGAGGGACCTTAAAGTTGGGCGTCGCAAACAATTTTGCTCTATATAAATTACCCTCCATACTAAGTGGCTTTGTTGAGAACTATCCCAAAGTAAAAATCATGCTTCGAACCGGGCGAGGAACAGAAGTTATCCAAATGCTAACTGACCACGAAATTCATATTGGAATTGAAAGTAACGGAAGTAGATGGGCAGAAGAAAAAGTACTAATAAACAGTGAGCAGATCTGCATCATTTCAAAACAGCCTATTGAAATTGAAAAGCTTCCTAGTCTGCCTATGATTAAGACCTCAACGCCCTCCGTTGAAAAAATATATGTCTCCTGGTGGCCAAAACGGTTTTCAAGTCCTCCCATCATCACAATGGAAACGGACTTTATCGAAACTTGCAAAAGAATGGTCAACTATGGACTTGGAGTCGCCTTTCTCCCCAAATTTTGCATGAATCCTGAGGATTCCTTGCATTTTGTTGATCTTCCCGAAAATGATGACAAATCCTATCTAATGGAGAGCTGGATGAATTATCGTAAATCGTCCTTGGATTTATCTGTAGTAAATGCATTTGTTGAATTTGTTGGAGGAAAATCGTGGTGATAACACTTTGCTGCGATCCGCCTTTAAAAGATTGTATTCTCCTTGAGCGACTTTTTCACGAAATGTTTTCAAGACACTGCACCTCTCATTTTGTGTGACTCGATTTACGCGAATTCTTATCCGATAGAAATCATGTCACTTCCTGTTAAACAATTTAAGTCCTGGTACTAGCTGCGGTACACGTTTTCTGTATCGATTGTATTGTTCACCAAATGTCATCTCCATCAATTGCTCTTCGTTGCGTATCCTGTTCATGAAAAAAAGCAACACCATGATGAAACCTAGAAAAATCACACCTTGGTCAAGTGACATCGCGGAACCCAAAATCATACCAAGTACCCCAGTGTATATTGGGTGTCGTGTGATTCCGTAAGGACCTCTCGTGACCAATTTATGTTCTTTTTTAACTGCCGCGTTCGTTGCCCACATTTTTCCGAGTACCCAACGTGACCAAAGAGTAAATACGGTGGCTGCAATCAACAAAATGGATCCTGCCATCCGTAACCAAGCAATATGAAACAGGGAGAAGGACAAGTAGCGATGCGGAGCATAATGCATAACAGACCAGATAAGCGCCGCAAGGACGAGCCAATCGTAACGAGAACGACGTTTAGTTGTTTCCTGTCCATTGGATGAAATGTAGATAGCCCCTAAAATCCATGCTACGATGAACATTCCCCAACATACCCAAGTCAGTTGAATATAACTCATTTTCGTTCTTACCCCATCTCTGTCTTAACTGCCTCGTCAACCGCAGAAACCAGCAAGCGTATTCCTTCAACAACAACTGCCCGTTCATTAGGTTGAAGTAGGCTTAATGCCCGTACCACGGACTCATTGACATACTCCATTCGGTTGGTTTCTAAAAACCGTGTAACGGTATCCGTGGCATAAATCTGAACGAATCGTTTGTCCTCAGAATTAGATTTCTTCATTAAAACGTTTTTGCTGATAAGGCGTTCAACTATTCCCGAAACCGTGCTTTGTGTCATCTGCAGGTTCTCTGAAATGTCTTTAATACTAGCCCCTGGGTGAGATACAACCACTTCTATAACTCGCATTTGAGGAATGGTGAATCCTGTATGAATAACTTTCTTTTGAAGGCTCTTTTCAAACATCCTGTTCAGAGACTTAATGGATTTCCGAATGAATTCAGCTTCCTGTAACAAATTTATCCCCTCCAATCCTTGATTTTACATCGCATGCGATGCATCACGTAATATGTATTTTAATAAATGTGCAGCTTGCCCGTCAAGGTACGAGTGTGAACACATTAATCCCAATGCTGAAATGAGTAACCATAAATGGGCAAGCCCTTTCAGCCATTTGAAGAGTGACAATAAAAAATGATGTGCCAAGTAGGCACATCATTAAATAATTGTGATTTTACTGTCTTTGTTATCTTCAAGTATTTTAAGTGAACATTCGGTTGTTTAAGAGCTGACAAATTGAACTTGTCCTCCATTTTTTCTCAAGATATAACATATTATTCCTTGAAGCTGGTCAATATTTAAGCTTGAGAAATGGCATGCAAAATCAAACTCGTTGTTTGTTGCGTACTCTGGAAACTCTATTTGGCCTTCGTCTTGAAGTAATTCATTCGGCACCTCAATGTCTCGAAATTTGGCCGGAGATAATTTTCCTATACTTTTTAGGGACTGCTTTGTTTGAAACAGCTGATTTGCATTTCTGAAATTACACTTTGCCCAGAAATGATGTGTGATGTTCTTCGATTTAAAACTTTCATGAGTCGCTATTAAGATATTGAATCGAAACAATGGTTGCAGGTCAGTTTCGTAAACGTAGTCCGATTTTGTAATGTAAAAATCATCGTGCAACCCAAGTAAAAGAAGAATTTTTTGAGTAGCTGAAGCTCCACTTCCCGCGTAGCCACATATTGTGTCCAACCAAATCTCGTTCTTTTTATTGTC
>JAKADF010000530.1 GCA_021820805.1 Bacillota bacterium | reverse complement strand
CTCCTTCCTAGCCAAGATGTTGTTCTCGACAAACTCATCTTAGCCATACGGGGAGCGCCTTTTCAATTATTCAGATCGGTGCACGAGGACACAATCGTCGAAATCCGGGATAACTATCAAGGTTAACCAGTTTACGACAACTTTGCGTCGATGATTGGAGATAAACCGAACAAATATATAGTCAGATGGCAGGGTTGATAAAAACATCCATAGAGCACAGGTGGTGAGTGCTATTTGAGAAGACACACCTGCTAAATGGTAGGCGTTCGGAATGAGAAATCCTGGTGTTGACAAACCGTGAATAAGAAAAAAGCCTGACAGAGACAAAAGTGCCAGAGCGAGCATGAGGACGTTTACGTCTCGAAGTCGAATACCGGTCCAACCGATAACTGTAGAACTAATCGTTGCTAGAATCAGCGTAGTTGAAATAACGTAAAAGTGGAAACGCGGAAGAACCCACGCAGTACTGTGGCCTGGGAACGTCTGTAAAATTGCATATATCACAATCGAGATAAAGACAGCTAAAAGAGAGAAAATAGCTAAAGAACGAGAAGAATGAGACATCTCCTATCCAGCTTTCTACATATCGTAAAATGTATCCGTAAAGAGAAAACTCAGAAGAATTGATAGATACAGCCACTTTCGCCGTAATATAAGTAAATCCTGCTTATTAATCATTTTTGATTATTGTTGTTTGATTGACAAACTTGATAAATTGTTCGGTATACTTCTGCATAGGTTTAGCTTGGAGAAAATACCGAGAGAAAGAAGGTTTTATAAGATGGAGTATGTGAAACTCGGCAATACCGGTATGGATGTATCCCGGATTTGTCTTGGATGTATGAGCTATGGTGTGCCGGAACGGGGAAAGCACATTTGGGTACTCCCTGAGGAGCAAAGCCGTCCTTTTATCAAAAAGGCACTTGAGCTTGGCATTAATTTTTTTGACACAGCTAATGTCTACTCTGATGGCACAAGCGAGGAGATTGTTGGTCGTGCTTTGAAAGATTATGCAAGGCGTGACGAGGTGGTTATTGCAACGAAGGTGAACGGCCGCATGCACGAAGGGCCGAATGGTGCCGGGCTCTCTCGCAAGGCCATAATGAGTGAGATTGACAACAGTTTGCGAAGACTTCAGACCGATTACGTTGACCTTTATCAGATTCATCGATGGGATTACAATACACCGATTGAGGAGACGATGGAAGCGCTGCATGATGTCGTGAAGGCCGGAAAGGCAAGATACATAGGTGCTTCTAATATGTTTGCGTGGCAATTCTTGAAAGCGTTGAATACGGCTGAAAAACATGGATGGACACGGTTTGTTTCGATGCAGAATCATTTGAATCTATTGTATCGCGAGGAAGAGCGTGAGATGCTGCCGCTTTGTAAGGAGGAGAAAATCGGCGTGATCCCTTGGAGTCCCCTGGCTAGAGGACGGTTGACACGAGATCCCGATGAAACAACCATGCGTTTAGAAACTGACGAGTATGGTAAGGAGTTATATACCGCTACTGCAGATGCGGACAGACGGGTTATTGGGCTAGTTTCGGAAGTGGCAGCAAAACGCGGCGTTTCGCGTGCTCAAATCGCACTTGCCTGGGTGTTGCAAAAGACGCCTGTCACGGCTCCAATTGTTGGGGCAACTAAGATGCATCACCTCGAGGATGCTGTTAAAGCTATATCGATAAAGTTAAGTCCAGAGGAAATTTCAAGTTTGGAAGAACCATATGTGCCGCATCGTATGCTTGGGGTTAAGTGAGAAAAAGCGGGCGAGGCAATCTAAAAAGGCAGCAGGTTGTTTCAGGTTTATGCCACATCTCTGGCATGTGATGAACAGCCTCCTGCTTGATTTTTTTCAGTGGTTTCTCAAAACCTTTGCAGTAATAGATATTTAATATTAGGTTTGTACCTTGCTATGGTGAGTTGTAGATGGGTAATAGGGCGAAATGTGTTATATCACGGGAATGGAGCGTCTAGATGACACCATCGACAAACTTAAACGAAAGGCGTTGGTTCGTCCTTTTGACTGTCGGAATTGGGACATTTTTATCTTCTTTGAATACGAGTATCACAAATACGATCTTGCCAGTAATCGAGCGTTCGTTACATATTACAATGAGCCAGTCTGAGTGGATTGTCCTGATTTATCTTTTAGTTCTGACCTTGTTTTTATTACCGATTGGCAAATTATCAGACGTATGGGGACATCGGCGAATTTTCTTGTCAGGTTTTGTCCTGTTTACGGGTTCAGCAATATTTTGCGGATTGGCGCGCAATTTTATTTCCCTTTTATGGGGGCGTGCGTTACTTGCGCTTGCAGGTTCAATGATTTTATCTGTCGGCCCGGAACTCCTCACAACAACATTCAGAGCAGAAGAGCGGGGGAAAGTGTTAGGTATTCAAGCCATCATGACTTACATTGGATTGTCAATCGGACCCGTCCTTGGTGGGTGGCTTACGCAAATTTGGGGATGGCCCATCACTTTTTACGTTACAGTTCCATTTGGAATTTTAGGTCTGGGACTTGGGATTTGGTCAGTACCAAAAGTTATTGTGGAACGCCGAAAGCGTCTAGATTTTAAAGGTTTTCTTTTGTTTATAGCAGGCATGACTGCAGCCACTTTGCTTCTGAATTCAAATGCTATTACATCGCAAAGAACAGTTATTCTTACGCTGCTCGCCATTTGTTTCTTTGTTTGTGTGTGGTTGTTTGTGCGTGTTGAGCATAAACAATCGGATCC
>JAKADF010000529.1 GCA_021820805.1 Bacillota bacterium | reverse complement strand
TCCCGACTTGAGTCGTTAATTGGAACTTAACATTCTTTGGAGGCGATTCAACATTAATTGCAATAGACCCAGCGTCGACTGTTGCGTTCACATTATGGCTAAAACTCTTTTGGTGAACCGTTATATTCCCTTGTCCTGTTTGCAAATCGAGATTGCCTGAAACATGGTCGGCTAAGACTGCACCACTACCCACATTAATAGTCAAATTTGTTACCATATTTGCAGCAGATGCATTCGCGCCGCTTATTTCAAGATCAGTCTTGGCCGCTGTTAAATCACTGACTTCTACTTGACCAGAGCCTGATTGAACCAAAATCGAGTTATATTCTTGTTTTGGAACAAATATATCTAAAGTTAAATTTTCTTTACCACGTTCGGCATTATTGTTTTGTTCCAAAACTATGTTTAATTTTCCTGTCTTCTCATCTGCTGTAAAAGTCAGGTTTTTAAGAGAAGGCGTTTGTACTGTACCATATGCGTGAATTGTCGCGTTCGAACCACTCGAAGGGTGCAAACGGACGTGGGCACCATCCACTGTTACACTGATATCTTGCAAAGTAGACCCAGAAAATGTCTTTGTTGAATCAACAGGCAATGGCTTACCTGAATATAATTTTCCTAACTGATGAACATGCCAAACACCGGCCCCAAATACGCCAATGAGTACGACGATAAGCACGCCAATACCGACAACATAATTTTTTCCCTTCATGAAATCCTCTCCATACTGATGCCATAGAATGAATGGCCAACTTTTTTCCTACGCGCTATTATATACGAAGGCGTAGTAAATTCCATAGCGTTCTATGGTTTAAACAATCTGTAAATGTGACAGAGGTGTTAGGAATTTGTTAATAGGATTTGGATTTGGCAGTCCACTGGTCAGTATTCTTATGCTCATCGGAACGAGCTTACTTAGCTATTTGATTTTTCGCAGTTTTCACAATAGCGACCGAAACAAAAGAAAACCGACACGAGCAGAACTTAGACAATATTATTATGAGCAAAGACGCCGCGCGAAAGAGATGGCTTTGCAATTTGATTTGACTGACGAGGAAATCGAACAAAAAATTGATGAGGAAATTCGTAAATGGAACAAATAGCCGGATCCGCAATCAATGCGGCAATCCGGCTATTGTTGTGCGACCTTAAGTTTTAGGAGTTAACTGCTTTGTTTAATTCCGTATCTTCCTCAAGAGCCTTTTCTGCTTCAACCAAATTTGATGTCTTCCAAGCACTCTTGACTCCCCAGAAATAAAAGACCAAAGAAAAGGCTGCGACAATAACCATATCATATCCATACGGCAAAACGTTGGCACCGCCAAACTCACTGCTGCCAAGCGCGGAAGCAACAATCATGAAAGCGAGATATACAATCAACCACAAACCTGCTTTCATATGTTTGCCAAACCCGCTCCATCCGTCTTTACCTTGGTAATAAAGGAACATTGGCACACCAACCAACATGACGAATATAACTTCTCCAGTAAGCGGCCATTTCGACCAGTACAAGATAAGTGTGGCCAGCATAAATGCAAGTGGTGCAACAATCTTTAAGCCTTTGATATTTACAACATCACGCGTATTTTTCCCCAACTTCCGCAGAGCAATTGCGGACACAGGACCAGTAACATAAGAAATCAAAGTTGCCACAGAGATTACGCCTGCAAGTTGCCCCCAACCACGGAATAAAACGAGAAAGAGAAAAGCAACAAACAAGTTTAACCACATTGCTCGACGTGGGACTTTAAAGAATGGGTGAATTGTCCCAAACATTCTTGGAAACCATCCGTTCTCCGTCATACCGAAAACCATTCGAGAAGTCGTAGCAGTATACGTGATGCCTGTCCCAGAAGGAGATACAAAAGCATCTGCAAACAAGACAATCGCTAACCAGTTTAGCCCCCATGCAAGTGCCAAATCAGCAAATGGAGACTTAAGGGAAATACCAGACCATCCGTTCACAAGCATGTCAGGTCTTACCGCCCCAATAAAGCCAATTTGCAGGAGAAGGTAAATCGCACCCGCAATTAAGATTGATCCGATAACTGCAATTGGTACCGAACGATTTGGATTTTTTGCTTCGCCTGCCAGATTAACAGGGCTTGAAAAACCGTTAAAGGCAAAAATGACACCGGATGTTGCAATAGCAGTTAAAACGCTCGCCCATCCATTTGGAGCAAATCCGCCGTAATGTGTAAAGTTACTTGCGTGAAAACCAGCAACTATCAACCCAATAGCGGTTAAAGCAGGAATGATAAACTTAAACACCGTAATCAAAGCGTTTACACGAGCAAACAACTGAACCGTCCAATAGTTCAAAAAGAAGTAGATAATGACCAAGATAGCGGCCAGGAATATCCCCATCGATGTTAGCGAATTATTGACATATAGCGATTGTGCAAAATGCCATGGCCAAGAACTCATGTACTGAATCGATGCTTCAGCCTCAATTGGAATAACAGATACAATTGCAATCCAGTTTGCCCAGCCAGCTAAGAATCCTGCAACTGAACCATGTGAATATTGCGCATACCGTACAACGCCGCCTGATTCTGGAAACCTCGCACCTAGTTCGGCATAAACGAGCCCAATCAACATAATTGCAACCATGCCAATAATCCATGCAAAAATCGCGGCAGGTCCGGCTACTTTCGCTGCTTTCCATGCTCCGAACACCCAGCCAGATCCAATAATTGATCCAACTCCGGTCATAGTTAACGCGAATGTGCCTACTTTTCTCTGC
>JAKADF010000528.1 GCA_021820805.1 Bacillota bacterium | reverse complement strand
AAACTTGCTTCTGTGAAGACGGCACGTCCACATGCAGCAGAAGATGTGGTGTCTCTTGTGCTGAACCGTATTGGCTAAGCTTTGTTATATCAACTGAACTTCCCATAGTTGCCCCGATAATAAAGGAGGGGTCGTTTAGACGCATCAAAGTTTGCATGTTCAATTACCCCAATATAAATAAAGTGGTCTCCTCCATCTACCTCTTGAACCAATTTGCATTCCAGCGTACATAACGCTTCATCTAGCAAGGGCAAACCAAGATTCCCGAGATGGTATGCAACGCCGCAAAACTTGTCTTTTGTCTTACGAGCAAAGTGTGAAGAAAGGTTGGACTGTTCTTCATGTAAGATGTTAACAGCAAATATTCCACTTTTACGGATGTAAGCTGTATTTAAAGAGTTTTTATCAATACATACCAGGATACGCGGGGGCTCTAAAGAAAGAGAGCAAAAGGCAGAAACAGTAAGTCCTGAAATATGCCCATCGCATGACATAGTAACAATTGTAACACCACTCGCAAAACGGCCAAGCGTTTGGCGGAACATGTTTGCGTCTACACTCATGTGGCCTCTTTTCCTCTCCAATATTTATTTAAATTTAAATTACGTTTAAGTTTAATTATAACAAATAAACGATATTTAAGAAAAGAGTGCTATCTCTATGAAACCTTTTCTATTTTTTTAATAGAATAATATTGATAAGAAATGCATATTATCTGTATAATAAGCAGAGCGCAACAATTTCTGTCCGAACTCCATGCGCGGAGACGGGGGATGATTGAAATTTTGGGGCGAATCTGCGAACCGAGTTACATAAATGGGTCATCATTTTCACAACATTTCGATTTGTTAACCGCAGTAGGGATGCAAGCCTTCCCGAGTCCGTCAGCTAACCTCGCAGGACTTAAGGGGCTTGATTCGTGTCCACGAAGGGAAAGTTTCTTTCTGCAGTTGCCGTTACATTTTCTCTATCTACAACGGTCGTGTTTGCTGGTACCACAGAGCTCGGAACTGCGACAGCCTTCATAACGCAAGGGCAGAGTGTTAATGCAAATGTAATAAGCCAGGCAGCGATTCATAAATTGACAAAGCATGATTCAAAGCCTGCGTATACAATCGTTCGAGCGGGGCAATCCCTGTGGTCCATATCCCAATTATATGGTGTCTCGGTTTCATCACTTGAGAGGTGGAACCATTTATCAAACAAAAGTATTATACATATTGGCCAACATCTCATCGTTGGCTTCGGTTCATCAGTAAATGCACCTAGCAGCCGAGAAGGTTCGGTTAATTCGAATGTTGCGGCTGCCACAGAAGGATTAGATGCAGTATATTATGCAGAAAAGTTTCTAGGTGCCCCATATGTGTGGGGCGGCTCATATCCTTCAGGATTTGATTGCTCCGGGTTTACTATGTTTGTATTTCGACATTTTGGAGTAAGCCTGCCACATACAAGCTATGGGCAATTCAATTTAGGCAACAGTGTCTCAAGGAACAACTTAGAAATAGGTGACCTTGTATTTTTCTCGACTGCTGGATGGGGTGCCTCTCACGTAGGTATTTATGTTGGAAATGGAAGATTCATCAGCGCTTCCGGAAGTTCTATTCGGCTGTCAACCTTATCAGACGGATATTGGGCGTCGAACTATGTTGGAGCGCGCCGTATCCTGTAAAGGAGATAGTTGAGTGTACAGAGGAGCACGCACAAGTGCTCCTTTTAATTTCACTTTGTTATTAGAAGGTGTGTGTATGAGTAACCGCATTTGTAACTTGCTAGGGTGTGCTTATCCAATTATAGAGGGTGGACTTGCCTATGTAGGGAATGGTCTGCTGGCGGCAGCAATTTCAGAAGCGGGAGCTTTCGGACAAGTAGGGTCTGGCGGACGGAATGCTGAGAATTTCGCCAAAGAAATCCAAATTGCGGTAATGCATACAAGTCGTCCATTTGGTGTGAATGTACCGATTAGCGAACATCGTGATTCCTCACCTTATATGTCAATCATCGCACAGTATGCAGAAAATATTCGTGCAGTGAGCTTGTCAGCAGGTAATCCGCGGCCTTTTATTGAACCGTTGCATCAGTTAGGACTAATCGTCATAACGCTTGCATCTACACCAGAACAAGCAAAAAAGGCGGAAGCAGCGGGAGCGGATATAGTCATTTGTGAGGGAAGTGAAGCTGGCGGGCATGACGGACCAGCAGAGTTAACTACAATGACACTCGTACCGCTATGTACGTCAGCTGTTTCTATACCAATTGTAGCGGCTGGTGGTATCGCAAACGGGCAGACTGCTGCCGCTGCTTTTTGCCTGGGAGCAGAAGGAATTCAAATGGGTACAAGGTTTGTTGCAACAAGAGAATGTGCTGCTCATGATGCTTATAAAGAAGCATTAGTACGAGCGAAGGTTACGGATACAGATGTGATAGAACGCTCACTTGGGCGTATAACACGTGTCATGAAGACTCCGTATGTTGAACAAATTTTGGCGGAAGAGAAAAAACACTTAGTAGATGTGGGAGTACTACTTCAAATGATATCCGGCAAGAAAAATGCTCTTGCTGCTTTATCGGGAGATTTAGATGACGGCTATGTTTATTGCGGAATGGGTGTTGGCCAGATTTCTGATATTCCGCCTGCTGCCGATGTTATTCAAAATGTGGTTCGTGAATTGCGTAATACCTTTCAAGATGCGGGTAAACGTGCAGAGACTGCTTTCCATTTCTAGAATGGAGTATCATTTAAAACG
>JAKADF010000527.1 GCA_021820805.1 Bacillota bacterium | reverse complement strand
CTGGATACGGTGTAATCTTGGGAAAAGAATATTATTTTCAAGGTGAACATGCATAAATGTATCCGATTCAACTTCTGCAAGCTTCTGGAATGTATAATGATATGTGCTGCATCCATCAGCTGGAACTTCAAAGCCACTTGTAATCTTATGAAGCTCTTTCAACAGGTCACCACAATTGTCGTGCTCTTCTTCCAATTCATGAATTGCGTCAACAGCTTGATCTAACAATTCTGGCGAATGGGTGCGACTGTATTCAACAAGCTTAGGAAATACAAGCGTTTCCTCTTTAATGAGGTGTTCCTCAAATTCCATCTTCAATTGATGGAACAAGCGATGCACTTGAGCCAACTCACCATGGTTTGGTCCATGCACACGCAAAATTTTTGTTGTTAATTCCCCTAAAGCAGGCAATGTATTATGCAAATAAGCGTGGTGCTTATTTACTATATGATCAACCAGCTCGTTGACAGGCGCCTTTGTCCAGTCGATATCCTGTTGCATATTGTCTCTGACTTTCTCATACAGGTCATCGAGTTCTGATACAAGGGTTTCTGGATCAACATTTTGTTCTTTTGCGACTACACACAACTCACGGTTACCGCCGCAGCAGAAATCAATTTGATAATCTTTAAATACATCCCCCGCTTTGGGAAGCTTCGCTACAATATCGCCAACTTTATCATTCACTGAGAATGTCACTCGTAATCCCCCTATCGTTTACCTAGGTTCGAAATACCATTGTTCATCATAATGCCAGATTTTAAAACACGTTGTGAGATGCATCACCTAAGCCACATTGTAAACAGATTCCAAATTAAATCATTGATCTAAGTCATACTTGCAGAGGCAAATAAAAATGGGTGTATTCGCAGTCGAGAAATCTAACGACTTGCGAACCCATCCATGCACGGAAAAATTCCCATCGATTTTGATTCTTATTTACAAAATTACTTTTTCAACTGCTGAAATACAGAAAACTAAATCTTTGTGCATGCTCCATTTCATCTGTCATCGCTTTAAATAAAACATCTCTTACTTTAGGAATCTTAGTGCTTAAATACATATCCCGGTATAATTCCGCCGCTTCCAATTCACGGCGAAATGCAATCTCAAAACCATTTTTATAGGAAGAAAAATTTGTTTTATCAGCATGAACATATATATCTTTTCCCGATAATCGGCTAAATAATCTACGGAACATCTTTACGTGGGTCATTTCATCATTAAGTGCATGGGTAACAAAATCTCGATTTTCATGTGGTGTAACCTTTTCCAACTCCCTATAAAACTGCACAGCTCCCTCTTGATCTCTAATTGCACGCTTTAAGTCATCTAAAAACTTTGGATAATCCTTAAATCCTGATTGATGGAGCCGTACATATGTTTTTGATGATGGGTTCAAGACAGATCACCCCAAAGGTTTTTAAAGATCATACGCTTTTACCCATCTTCGTGTTCAAACAATAGTTCCGCCGCTCCTTCTTGACGAACGCTTCTTTTCTTTTGCTTTCGACTCATAAGTGCAGTTCCTGCTAAGATAAGTGCCGCGCTTGTGGCCAATGAGGGTGCAGGCACAATTCCTAACCAAATCCATTGTATTACCGCTGCTATGGGAACTTGCGGATAAAATGTTATTGCAGAAGCAATGCCAGAAGGCACCCGTCTTAATCCAAACCCATAAAAGACATAAGCAATTGTACTTACAAACAGTACGATATATAACAGCCCGACCCAACCTGTAAAATCTAGACCGTGAAGGGCAATCACGACGCTCTTTGCCTGCCCTGAAAAAATTGCTATTATCCACAAAATGACTACGCCGAAAATCGAGGTTGAAGTCAGCACATCGACTAGAGGAAGAGACTGAAACAGGGGACGTGATAAAACCGAATAAAGAGCAAATGCGGCAGATGCAATAAAAGCAAGTATAATACCGACAAATGACGCACGCAAAGGCCCACCAACGATTAACAATAGAACACCCATAAAAGAAACAACAATTCCAATCCAGCCCCAGAGTGAAATCCGCTCTCGAAAGAACAGTTGACCTATGACTGCAGCTAATAGCGGAGATGTATTGACAAGTAACAAGGCAGCAACCGGAGTTAAATATAAAAGCGACTCATAATAAAACAATGGATAAAGTACAGCCCAACACAACCCGCAAATTAGAAGTCTGTAAAATGCACGGCGCGGAAGACGGAAAATCCTAAATAGACGATTATAGAACGGCAAATAGCAAACTGCGCATAAAGTAAAACGCCATATTGTTAATGGGAACACGGACAAATGTGTTTCTACTGCTTTTCCTACAACAGCATGTCCGCCCCAGAGCCCACTTACAACGAGCAACGCGAGCAATGGAACACCGTTCAAATTTAATCACCACATTTTCCAAATTAAAAACAGTCAATTATATGCACCCAAAAACATAATAGTGTCTAAAGACAACCGAGGCAATCGAATGTGGCTTGAGGACTCATTCTCCACTTAATGAAATTTTCCTCAAACCCAATTTTAGTAATTAGCCATGCAAATACGGTCCCTGTGAAATCTGGTGCGTACCGATGATTCCGCGTATTCGAGGATGCACTCATACGGCTATAGAAGACGCCTTCCGGAGGCGTGGTATTTAGATTTAAAATCCCTCCGTCTAAGTGCCATTCTTCAGAGGATTTAAAGAACCCATCTGTCTGGTTAAATGAATTGTCCAGTCGAAATTCTCATGAATAATATATATCTTTCTC
>JAKADF010000526.1 GCA_021820805.1 Bacillota bacterium | reverse complement strand
AAGATTGGTACTGGGCATGGAAGCGAATTGAAGGTAACATGAGGGGGACTACCCCTTTCGCGGAAGATAGAGTTGACTAGACTCTCTGCTGCGATTATTAGGGTAGTTTTTAAATGTCAAGTGTTTTTGCGAATTCCGGCGATATTTTAGGCAAATTTCGATGTGGAATTTCCAGTTTTCAACATCTGCACGGGCAAGTACACCACGCCAGTGGTGGAGGGAAAAGCAAAAACCTTAAGGTTAAAATCCCTTAGGGCATCAATAAAGATCGAATGCCGAGAGGCTATTGAACTGTGGGGAGGCTAAATTAGCGTACACAGGAATGTTCTCGGGTCGCATAGCTGAATAGTAAGTCTGGCGTAACATTTGGTAGAATTGGGGTGCGTTTGTGCTTAGCGATTCGATTGGCCACAACCGATGACATCAGTGTGCTTACAAAAATGCGCTTCGATTTTTCCCAAGAGCGTAATACATCCATCTCTGACGCCGACTACGACGAGTTCGCCGAACGCTGCGGTTCATTTCTCCGCAAGGCAATCACTAATTCATCAAGGTGCGAATATGGGTTGCCAAAGTGAACGGTCAGATCGTGGCTGGGTCAGATCCGCGCTTCATTCCACAATTTTAAACATGTGTCTCATTCGCCGGACGACCGACGGAGCTTGGATTTCGGTACTGATTTCGGTGTTTCCTCCACGTGCACATAGCGCTGGCCACGGAATATGGATACAATCGCTGCCACGAGCGATATGGTGAGGGACACCGCAAAGGCCAACTTCAGACCGTGCATAAACGTCGGGCCAATCAGTGATGGGAAGAATTTTTGACCAATCACAAACTTCGCTTGAGATACTGGCATCTTTTGCAGTATCCCAAATTGCTGCAACAGGTTCTGCAAGGGATTATATCCGAGCAGTGCTGCGAATAGGGAAGATGTTGGAGGTAATTGAGATACTTTGATCGCTCCTGCAAGTGGTACACCGTGCTCTGTTAATCCTGATTGCAATGCTTGAGGTAATTTTTGTGCGAGTCCGGCGATCATAATCGAAAAAAACAGCCCCATACTGAGCATCGATCCAGCGTTTGAAAATGTGGAACGCATACCGGAACCCACTCCGCGATACTCTGCGGGTAGTGCGTTCATAATAGCTGCACTATTCGGTGATGCGAATAGACCCATGCCAACCCCAATAACGAACAATTAAATCCAGAAAACCCAATGATTAAAATCCACCGGCAATGTGGTCATCAAGTAAAATCCAATCGCTGTGACGACCATTCCTAGGGTTGCAAAAGTTCGTGCACCAAAGCGATCGGAAAGCAATCCCCTTTGGTTCTCTGGAAATGCGTCAGTCAGAATGGCTGCGCTATTTGAGAACAAAAAACCGCCATCAATGCCTTGGACAATACGAAAGACAATTAATTCAACCTCTCCGGCTATTCCTTTGCTCCATGTGAGTGCGGCAAGCACTGATCCGATTGTAAAGATGAGAAACCCCAAATTATAAAGGCGTACCCGTCCAAACATATCTGACAGCCGCCCAAACAATACTAACAGTACTGTAGTCGCGACATTAAAGCCCAGTAAAACCCACAACAATAACCCGGTCTGGTTACCTGCCAGCGGATTGACCTGCAACCCATTAAAAATCACTGGGAGAGCGATGATGAGAATGGATTGATTGATAGTTGCCATCAAAACGCCGAGCGTCGTGTTTGATAAAGCGATCCATTTGTAATGGCCGTATGCTGTCCCTCGTAAAGCTACTGACATCGTAGCACCTTCTTTTATTTTGTCTCCATCTCGTCTTCACGAAATCGTATTGAGCGTTCGAGGCGTTCTTTGTACATGTTGCGCATTGTCGACACGCTTTCAATTTTGGTATCCATTTTTTTAATCAAGTTACGGAGGACCTCAATGTATCTATCGACCATAGACCTTTGGTTGTCGAGGTTTTGATTGCTCTGATGAAAAGTGTTTCGCAACGCTTCCAGTGACTGTTCCGCATCCAAGGTTTCACGAATTTCCTGAAGAGAAAAACCCAAATTTTCTTTTAGCCGCAGGATTTGTTTGAGGAGGTCCATGGAACTCTGATTATACAGGCGATGCCCTCCACGGGTTCTTGCAGTGGGCGTAACTAAACCCACCTCTTCGTAATAACGAAGTGTTCTTGGCGTAATACCCAATTCACGCACAACCGTTTCGACGCTGATTCCGCTCATTTTTTTCTCGGTCAAATAGAATACACCTACTTTATTTGATGTTGTAGTCTGCATTTGAAATACGATATTATACAAATATTCATGTAACGTCAACGTTAGGTTTTCTGAATTCCAAATGAAGAGACGAAGGAGGTGAACCAAAGCCCTAAAACGGCTTTGTGAAGAACGTGAAGATTGCTGATGGCGTCGAGATGCTTGAACTTGAAATGAACATGATGGGGCACAACAGTACCATCCATCCAACACTTCTCTATAAGGATCATCATGCCGTTCTAGTCGATGTCGGAGTGCCTGGTCAGTTAGCTGCTATTCAAGCAGCGGTGGAGAAAGTTGGTGTTTCACTGGACAGGATTGACGCAGTCATCCTTACGCACCAAGACATCGATCATATCGGCAGTATTCAGGACGTGCTAAAGGCTGTCGGCAAACCAATTGAGGTGTATGCACATTCTGAAGACAAACCGTATATCGAAGGCGAAAAGGAACCCATTAAAATGACACGGGAACGAGTGAGCCAAATGCTCTCC
>JAKADF010000525.1 GCA_021820805.1 Bacillota bacterium | reverse complement strand
AGCAATTGGTCTTTTAGCTGTAGGTGTTATCATCGGCGTACTATTCTTGTCCACCCAATCCCTATATGAAATATCTTCTGCACTTTAACACAGTAAACAGCTTTGAACGGCGGCGGGTGTTAGTTGAGATTAACTATGACTATTCATAATTATTAACTGTAATCGCGCTCCATTTCGAAACTCAACCGTTTTTAGGAGTACAATGGAGGCATAAGAATTGAATTCATCGACACGTCAGGTTTTTTGTTCAAAGCATCTGCGAATTTCATTTTCATGATCCGCTCTTTTGGAACAACCCGTACGCTGTCAACTGACACTGCACTGTGCGGAGGTGCACTTATGATACAGACAGAACTTACCAAAGATGATTACGAAGAGTTAGCGGAGTTTCGCTATCGACTGCGCAAGTTCCTTCGGTTTAGTGAAAACGCAGCTCGAAATGTTGGTATGACACCAAGCCAACATCAGCTGTTGCTTGCCATAAAAGGATATCCGGAGCGAAATTTTGCCACTCCAACTGAATTAGCTGAACGTCTGCAACTGCGCCATAACAGTTGTTTAGGTTTGATTCAACGCTGCGAATCTGCGGGGCTTGTGGAGCGACTCGATAACCCGGAAGATAAACGCAGTATTTTCATACGTCTCACTGAACACGGAAATACTCTTCTGGATAAACTAACAGCACTGCACAAAATGGAGCTGCAAAGCTTAGGACTAGCAAATTTCAATATTTTCGCAAATACAGAAGCAATAAAAGAAGAGATGCACTAATCCTTTTTAGGCAGTTTCTGTTTCCTGTGTTACAGTGAACAATGTATTGTGTCAAGTCAGGAGGTTGTAATTTGATTGTTACGAAAAGTAAATACGAAGTGGAACTTATTCGAGAAGCGGGAAAAGTGGTTGCAAGCTGCCACCAGGCACTCGCAAGTTTTATTAAACCAGGCATCACAACAATGCAGATTGACGAGTTTGTAGAAAATTTTATTACTAAGTATAATATGATTCCTGCTCAAAAGGGATATCACGGGTACCCTTACGCTTCATGTACGTCCGTTAACGATGTTATCTGTCATGGATTCCCGAGTCAGTACAAACTTAAAGAAGGAGACATCATTACGGTAGACATGGTGGCTCTCCATAAAGGACTGCACGCAGATTCAGCATGGAGTTATGCAGTAGGGGAAATTAGTGACCAAGCCAAAAAATTAATGGACGTTACGAAAGAATCATTATTTAAGGGAATTGAAGTATCAGTCATCGGCAACCAAATCAGTGATATCGGCCATGCGATTCAAGTGTACGTCGAAGGACAGGGCTTCTCGGTTGTCCGTGACTACATTGGCCATGGTATTGGCCGTGAAATGCATGAAAGCCCTGAGATTTTGCATTATGGGCCTCCCCATAAAGGACCAAGAATTAAAAAAGGAATGGTATTCACAATCGAACCTATGGTCAATACAGGGACATATGAATGTAAACTAGATTCCGATGGATGGACAGCTCGTACTGCAGACGGCGGTCTCAGCATTCAGTATGAGCATACACTCGTTGTTACCGAAAACGGACCAGAAATCTTAACGCAACTATAAACCTCGGAATAAACCGAAAGCCGCCGTTTGAGCACATTTGTCTCCATTGGCGGCTTTAACCATGCGGATTTATCCGAGAAGGACAGCTCCAATTTCACCTAGTCCGTACGAGATTCCTCCTACGAGAACACCGACCCACATCATTTCTAAACCGCTCGCCCACCAACTCCGTACAGTGATTTTGCTCTTTAGTGCTCCAACAACAAAATGGGCGATAATGCTCACAATTGCTGCAGTGATTAAAGCCGTTGTACCTTGGATAAAGAAAAATGGGACAAGCGGAATAAGAGCTCCGACCAAAGTGGAAATACTTCCGAAAATAGCAGATCTCCAAGGATTCGACTTACTTGTTTCATGTATTCCTAATTCTTCTTGTGCCATCGTCCTTAAAAAGGCTTCCTTATCTGTCGCGATTCGGTTAGCAATTTTAGCCGCCTCAGCTTGCTCAAATCCTTTTAATTCGTAAAGCAACGCAAGTTCCTCAATCTCGTGTGCCGGATCCTCTTCAATTTCACGTCTTTCCGCATAAAGCTCTGATTCCATTAGTTCGTTTTCGGATTTAGCGGCAAGCCATGCACCTGCGCCCATCGACAATGTGCTGGCAAGTGCACCAAAAAAGCCGCTGACCAAAATGGTTGCATTCTGATTTGTATAACCGGCAACACCTGCAATTATGCCAAAAATAGCTCCCAGTCCGTCATTAACTCCATAAATGGCATCTCCAACCCATCCTCCGGATTGATTCTTGTGCCACCTCTCTGCTCCCCAGAGACGCTTGAGTCTTGTGCCAACATTAGTACCCGAACTCAAAAGATGGCTGACAACATCTCCATGTTCACGTTCATCACGGTCGATCTGGTTCAATATCTCAACAATCTCAGGATCATCTATGACATTACGCTCCGACTCGTACCAAGTCCCATTGCTTTCTTCAATCTTTTCAATTTGAGCTAACAATTCCTGTTGATTTGTTGTATCTATGTCTGGCAAGGTTACCTCGGTACTGTCTACCTGTATTTCCATCTTGGCAAGCTTATCTGTCCATAGTTTCGCATGATTATATTCGACTTCAGCAAGTTTCAATAAAATTTGCCTTTTTCGATGATCCGTTTCATCCTGCGCGCAGAGGGTATACAGTTTGGCAGCTTGGATTTCCCTGCGCCAATTCTCCAAAAGC
>JAKADF010000028.1 GCA_021820805.1 Bacillota bacterium | reverse complement strand
ACTAGACATCATGATGCCGGGCCAGAATGGGTTTGACCTTTGCAGGCAGATTCGTGCAAAAAATGATGTTCCAATCCTTTTCCTTAGTGCAAAAGGTGACGACATAGACAAAATTCGCGGTCTTGGCATGGGTGCCGATGACTATATCGTTAAATCAGCAACCCCTGCTGAAGTTGTGGCTCGAGTAAAAGCCGTTCTACGCCGTTATCATGCTCGACAACCTGAAATTCAGGAAACGGATTTTGGAACAATCATCGATCATGGGCGTCTCGTCCTGGATGCAAAAGCTCACGAAGTTCGAATAAATGGAAAGCCGGTTTCGTTTACTCCAAAAGAGTTTGAAATATTATATCTTCTGGCTTCACATCCTCGTCAGGTGTTTACCTATGAACAGCTCCTAGAATACTTTTGGGATAACGTCGGTGACAAGCATACGGTTACTGTTCATATTGGGCGAATTCGCGAGAAAATTGAAATCAATCCTGACAAGCCGGCCATTATCGTCAACGTGTGGGGGGTTGGATACCGCTTTGAGGGGGAGAAGGCATGAAAACCATGCGGATCCGTAAATGGATGATGGTCGGGATATTCGCAATTATTGTATTTCCATGGTGGGTATACTTCATTGCACATCTCTTAAACCAAGGCTTTGCAGGACCGTGGCAGGCGGAACCAAGCCAGAGCCAAGAAAAAAACATGAGTATAGCAACAAACTTTATTGTTAGCAGTGAGAAAGATTGGCACTCTTCCCTGTGGAAGTCAACACTTCAAACAAAACTAGACTCTCTGAACTTACAAGCAGTGATTACAGACTCCTCTGGTATTGTTGTATTCGGTAATATGAATACACACGCTAGACATTTTACTCGACCAAGTCACGAACTTGAGGTTGTTGATAATGGTCGAGTACTTGGCACTGTAAGCTTATTTGTTAAAACCCCGTTTGATAAAATCGCAACAATATCTGCTGTTATTGCAATTGGAGTTGCAATTTTCATCGTCAGCTTCCAGATACAAAGATTTGTTATAAAGCCGCTTGAAGGAATGAGCAAAGCAGCCCGAAAATTACTCATGGGGATTTAGATTTTAAACTCCCCCCCACACGGGTCAGTGAAATTGATGAAGTACGAACGGCATTTCTTGCTATGGTGTCTAGCCTTCGTGCATCCATATCGGAGCAGGCGAAACTTGAGGAAGAACGCCGTTTTTTTATCGGTGCTATCGCACATGATCTCCGTACTCCCCTTTTTGCCCTCCGCGGTTATCTTGAAGGGCTTGTTCAGGGAGTTGCGAACACACCTGAAAAAACAAACAAGTATATCGCAATGTGCAGGGAAAAGTCTGACCAGCTTGAAAGACTTGTGTCTGATCTATTTGAATTTACGAAACTCGAATATATGGAGCAATCCTTGCAAGTCGAATTATTCGATTTTCAGCAAGTGATAGACCGCTCAATAAACAGTCTCCTGCCAAAAGCAGAAATAAAGGATATCAAAATTGTCCTAAATGAAAATAAACCAAAGAACTGTATGGTCAAGGGTGATGCTCATCTGCTGGAACGTGCCATAAGCAATTTGCTGGACAATGCCATTCGTCACACGCCATCTGGGGGTACTGTCACGCTGATATGGATTTATGACCAATCAAAGATTCTGTTTCAGATTACAGATACTGGACCGGGATTTAATCCTCGGGATCTTCCTCATGTTTTTGACCCGCTTTATCGAGGAGATGCCTCACGTAACCGAGAGACTGGCGGAACTGGGCTCGGGCTTACCATTACAAAACGCATCATAAAAGCTCACGGCGGAGACCTGACCGCTGCCAACCAAGCAATCGGCGGGGCCAATATAAAAGGATGGATTCCAAATGAAATCCATTTTGGATTTACTAGTGAAACCAGATTTTGATAAGGTACTATGGATTACATAACCACAGTGAAGGCAAAGTTAGGAATGATTTTATGAAACGAGGCGTTCTATTTTTAGTTCTTGCAACCCTATTTTGGGGCGGCAACTATATCTGCGGGCGATTTTTGGCGCCTGCCATGCCGTCAATACTTCTAAATACGGTCAGATGGGCAATCTCAAGTGTGCTGCTTGTGGGCATTTTAGCTTTAAGAAAAAAGCACCTTCCTATTTTTACTAAATGGAAAGAGTTTTTGATTCTAGGTTTCTTCGGCATTTTTGCATTTTCAACTCTCACATACATGGGACTTAGAAATATCAGCGCATCTACAGCAGGCATGATCTCTGCTGGAATTCCAATTGCAATTCTCTTTTTTACACCCTTTATTCTAAAAGAATACCCGAAAACAAAAGCTTCTATTGGTGCCGTCATCTCCATCATTGGTGTAATTGTTTTATTAAAAGGAAAACATGCTGCTGCAACTTCCCATAGTTCATTCTTTGGTGATATTGAAATCGTGTTGGCATGTTTTGCTTGGGGATTGTATACCGTCCTTGGCAAGCGATTCGGAAAAGAAATTGACCCACTTACAATGACGGCTGGTGCAGCCATCTACGGCACCATTTTCAGCGCTTTAAGCTGTACTCTCTCTGTTCACCTAAATATGATTCATATGACAGGAGTTGCATGGCTTTCAGTCATATATGTCAGCACATTTGCTTCGGTGATTGCATATTTGGCATGGACCACTGGTGTCAAAATAGTCGGTGCCGGCCGTGCTGCTCCGTACATCAACTTGCTTCCCGTTTGGACCGTTATCTTAGGTGTTCTCTTGCTCCATGAAGAGATTTCTTTACTGTCACTTATTGGAGGTGCCGTGACCATCACCGGTGCAGTTCTGGCAAGTCTTTAATATAAAAAAGTGACCTGCGGCTATGAGACATCGCAAGGTCACTTTTCTTTCTAAACGCATCCGTCTATACCACATGATAATCCTTCAATTGGCGGCGGATCTGAGTTCTTTTGAAATTCGATTTCCTGGTCAATGACTTGTTCTAAGGTCTTTTGCGGCAAAAGTCCAGGTATCTTGTACCTGCCAATGAAAAACGTAGGTACTGCAGTAATATCGGCTTCATTGTACGCATGAATGAGTACCCGTTTATGAACTTCCTCGTATTTTCTGGCTTCAAGTGCTTCTCTGTATTCCTGTTCGTTTAAACCTATTTCCCCCGCCAGTTTGGTCAGTATATCGATATTTTCGATATCCTGTTCCTCTTGAAAGAAAGCCTTAAACATCCGATGGTTATATTCGTTGCCTTTTCCATGTTCCTTCGCGTACTGATATCCCTCAAAAGCAAGATGGGTGTGAGGCTGAGGCGATACGTGAGGCAACACGATTTTTACACCATATTGTTCAGCCGTGGGATAGACATTATTGGCCCACCCTTCTTGGAGATACAGCCCTTCTGGTTTTAGCGTTTCTTCTGGGTAGGGACGAAGTTCAAACGGCATCCACTCAACTTCCACATCTCTGCCTTCAATTGCTTTTTGAAGCGGATCCTCCGCTATAAAGCAATATGGTCAGACATAATCCGAGTAAACTCTGATTTTCAATGTCATGGATAAAACCTCCATTCCTCCAATCTACGCTACTACTTCCCGTCTGATATTTCAATTATAAAAAACCAGCCTACGGACGAATAAAATCTTCTGTCCAGTACGTTCCGTATGTACCGCCTGCTGCATACCCAACACCAATTTGTGTAAAATTTTTGTTCAATATGTTTGCACGGTGACCAGGGCTCGTCATCCAACTGTTCACAACCGATTTTGGATTGGGTTGACCAGCTGCGATGTTTTCGCCTGCATATGTAAAGTTGATGCCAAAGGATTTCATCATTGTAAATGGCGATCCGTATGTTGGCGATTGATGACTAAAATAATGTTTGTCCCGCATGTCCTGTGATTTAATGCGCGCCATACGCTCTAATTGCCAATTCTGACTTAGAGCAGGCAACCCATTTTGACGACGAATCTGGTTGCAAAGAGCGACTACCTGCCCTTCGTATGAAGTAACAGTTTGACTAACAATGGGAATCGACAAAACTTGACCTGGATAAATCAAATCTGGATTTTTGACTTGAGCTTTGTTCGCTTGATAAATCTCTGGCCAGCCTACATGGTATTTTACAGAGATCTTCCACAGAGAATCCCCTGGCAAAACTGTATACTTATCTACGGCAGCAAATGCGTGGTTCCCCTGGAACGTATAAGCAAAAAGAGTTGAAAAAAATCCCGTCGCGATGAATACATACCGAATTCGACGTTTCATTATAATCACCCTCCACTAATGTGGTAGCGTGACCAGTATCCTAGATTCCATACAATTGTTCATATGCATTATGACTGAAGGATTTCTACGTAACCTTCTGTTCCGTTTATTCGAACATACTGTCCATTCTTAATCATTTCAGTAGCGTTGTCGATTCCGACGACTGCAGGAATCCCATACTCACGCGCTACGACCGCTCCGTGGGTCATCATCCCGCCAACTTCCATAACAAGTCCTCTCGCACTGTGAAATAACGGTGTCCATCCAGGGTCCGTAAATGGCGCAATCATAATTTCACCTGGGTGAAGATTAGCTTCATTCGGGTGTAAAACAATTCGTGCATACCCTTCCACAATCCCTGCCGATACCGGCGTTCCAATCAGTGCTCCAACTGGCGCCTGTTTGTCACGCTTTTTGCCTGTAATAATTTCTCCTTCGCTCGTCATAACACGCGGCGGTGATATGTTTTTATTCTCTTCAAACTGCTTTTTGCGAGATCTTATAAGTGATTGTATATCCAAATTATCATCTTTCGTGTCTTTGGAGAGCTGTAGCAGAATCTCATCTAATGACAGATAGAATACATCGGTTTCCTTTGAGATTACTCCACGGCCTACAAGTGCACGCCCTTCTTCCAAAATTGCCTGCCTGTAAACGTCAAGATGTCTAATCACGATGTATTTGGGATGCTCCCGAAGCCCCAGTGTATCTCGATAAACTCGAATCAAACGAGCCATAATTCGTGCTTTCAAAATTCCGCCTCGAGTTTTCCGAACACAGGAAATGATTCTGTTTGCTGCATCCTCCGCTTCTTTTTTACCTTGTGCAAATTTTGTACGATGTTCCGAGGGTAAAAGTGTCTCAATATGACTGAGTATAGATGGTACAAGCATAGTTGGACGCTCACGCCATCTGTAGTTCGTGATATCAATTTCTCCGGGGCACCGCATTCCATACTTATCTAAAAATTCCTCAAATGCTTGGCAGAATACTTCTCCACCCGAAATCTCTTTAAGCCCAGCAAAAAATGTTCCATCCTGAGCTTCTTTTAAATAAGAAATAACGGAGGGGCTCTCCCTTGCTATGTCTGCGAGGTCACCGATGACCAGGCCAAGTTCACTTGTGACATTCCCAGTAAGAGATTTATTGAGTAAATGAATTTCTGCATTATCACCGCACCACTTTTTCACCAAAACTTCAACTAATTTCATACTTGCTATTCCTGCAGGCAAATAGGGTACAAGCGTAGAGATAATTGACATGACGAGATTACCTAGGTTTTCTTTTATCAGTTTTATCCGCTCTGCTCCTGAAACCTCTGACATCAAATGCTTGCATTCTGCCACTTTTTGCTCCATAAACTCGTTTGCTGCTTCGATTGCTTTTGATGTATCTCGAAACAGAAGACCAAACACTAGATGTTTTGCAGCCGTTCGAACCACTCGAAATACGCCTCTTTTAAGACCTTTGCTCGGGGTGCGGAGAAAATCGGATCGTCTAGATATTTCTTCAAGAGCACTGCCAATTCGCTCATCAATATTACTTAGGATGCGAGGCACCACTCGTCTTGCCAGTTTCAGATACAGGAGTTCTGTTAAATCGAAAAACAGCCGATTGCCGGCTTCGAGTACCACTTCACTTTCCTCTGCACGAGAAGCTTGCTTTCCAACCGGGAAAAATGTACGGAGGACTGATATTCCAAGCGGCCTCATCGCATCTGTCATCATTTGCTGATGACCGACAGACATGAAAACGTGCAATCTTTCATCTGACACTTTAGGCACTGGATAAAGAGAAGTAATCGGGCGGCTCTGAACGATATAGAAATTTCCTTTAGACAGACACCACTCGATATCCTGAGGTTTTCCATAGTGTTGTTCTATTCGCTTTCCAAGTACTGCAAGTTCTGCAATTTGTTCATCAAGCAATGCTTGTTCTTCCTGTTTTTCGGGTGAGAGTTGCTTCGTAACCGTTCCCCCGCCCGGGTTTGCATAAATTGCAACTTTTTTATTCGCAATTTTTTTCTGGATAATTTGAGTTTCTTTTACTTGATACAAGTCTGACGTCACAATGCCTGACACAAGCGCTTCCCCTAGGCCAAAACTTGCATCAATCGATGTAATATTTCGATTCCCCGTAATCGGATCCGCCGTAAACAAGATACCCGAAACCTCTGGAAATACCATTTCTTGTATAACAACTGATAAAAATACAGAACTATGGGAAAAACCGTTTTTGGTACGATAGGATATTGCTCTATCTGTAAATAAGGAAGACCAAGCACGTCTTACTGCTCGCAATAATTGTGTTTTTCCGCATACATTCAAGTACGTTTCCTGCTGGCCCGCAAATGACGCACTTGGCAAATCTTCTGCTGTCGCACTTGAACGAACGGCATAGGCTTTTCTTTCACCTGTTGTCATCCAGGCCTGAACGATTGCCTCTTCAAGTTCAAGTGGCATTGGAATTGAATCCAAGTGACTTCGAACAGTCTCACTCATGGCGCGAATTGTACTCAAATCATCGTGCTGTATACCGTCAAGCTGGTCAAAAAAGGATTGCATCATATCGCTGCATCCGATGAATGTACGATATGCTTCGGTCGTGATGCAAAAACCTTGCGGAACCCGGAAACCTGCCTTCATCAACTCGCCAAGGTTTGCTCCTTTCCCGCCAACACACGGTAAATACGACTTGTCGATTTGGCCGAATTTGAGTATATACTCCATGACCGCGAGCCTCCTCGGGTGTTCTTATGAATATATGCCTATACCTTCTTTAGGCGTTTGCATATGATGGCATGTGCTGTATGTACCTTGTGCTGTACGTAACTTATGCTGTATACCTGCAACAAGCGTACACCGTTTACGATATTACCCGAGCTCAACATGAGGAGTGTGCAAATTTGGAAGAAAGTGAGTCTCTGTTAAGGAAAACACATTATTGTCCATCCCGAGATGATAAAGCTCCTCTTTTTCATGCAGAAGCATTCGTTAAAGGAACAGTCAAAAACATACGTTTAACAGACTACCTAGGAAAATGGGTTGTTCTATTTTTTTACTCAAGTGATTTCACGTTTGTCTGACCAACAGAATTAGCAGCGGTCGCTGCCTCATATCGGTCATTTAAACGTCTCGGCGCAAAGGTTTTTGCTGTCAGTACTGACAGCATTTACAGTCATAAAGTTTTTACTGAGATATCTCCTTCTATGGAATACGTGCGTTTCCCGCTTATCAGCGACAGAAATCAAACAATTAGTCGTGAATATTGTGTTCTCGATAAGAAATCCGGTACGGCAAAACGAGCAACAATCATCATTAATCCAGAAGGAATTATTGAATCTCGAATGGTCTATCCCAAGGAAGTTGGTAGAAATATTGAAGAGATTGTACGCATACTAGAAGCTGCCCAATTTGCAAATGAAACCAAGCTTGGCGTCCCTGCCAATTGGACTCCTGGACAACCTGGAATTGCAAGGGATATATCAGATGCAGGCAAGGTTTAAAAGTGTAATGAAAAGGTAACCGTGAGGGGTACCTGTTCGGTGCCCTCATTCGCAATATTTCACAAAAAACGATAAATCCCACCAAGGAGGCTCTTCTCCGAATTGCCGCTCTTACTTCCCGAAAGTGCAACATAAAAAGGCCGTTCCCGCCTTCCCTCTTTAACTCCCTTGCGACAGCATCAATATTATTCGTACGAACCGCAATACGGATGAATCCTTCTCCATTTTGCAAATCCTTTACCGTTTGTTTTGCAAGATCATTTGAAGATTCCTTACAGGCCAGTTCTTCGTTTTCAACCCCTAGAAATTCAATATAACTAAGGCCAAAATAGCACAAAGAATTATAGGTCCCCCAACTCAAATGACTACCGCCTTTAACGGTATGAAACCATTCTGAGCCATTACCCGAACTGCTTCGATAGGATCAGCCACCGCGTGAACAACGTGATCTAACACGAAATTCATAGTTTAAACACCTCCAAATATTTATTTGATTATACGTATATTTATACTAAATCTATTTTTAAATATTATCACATCAATTATTGTACAACATCATCAGTTCAAAAAGACAACATCTTTGAAAGCCTTATTAAATCACGGATTATAAGCTAAGCCATCAAAATCTATTAAGGTACTTTTTAAATATTCAATCTGTTCCGTATACAGAAACACGGCAATTTTTTCGAAGCTTTATACACGCTATTGTTACAGACAAGAGGTGCTGAAACTAGTCACCATTTTGGCAGTAATCAAGCGGGCAGGCACGGCAGCCCTATGTGGATAGCCACTCCTTTGGTAGTAATCGAGTGGGCAGGCACGGCAGCCCTAGCCAATTCGAATCAAAAATTGTGAGAGGAAGGGGTAAATAATGTCGAATGATTCTAAGCGTTCATTCTTCCGGTATGAAAACGCGATCATAATCATGATGTTCTTCACGTTCGGTTTCGTATTCATGGAAAGGCTTAGTGTAGTGTTTTTGTTCCCGATTATCGCGCCTATTTTAAAGCTGACTGGCGGTGAAATTGGGCTGATTGTGTCCGTTTTATCTATCTGCTGGGCTATTTCCGGATGGGTGTTCGCATCTTTATCTGACATCATTGGCTCACGAAAAAAAGTTTTGCTGCCAATCACACTAATATTCTCACTGTTTTCTTTCTTGACTGGAATGGCGAAAAGTTTCGTTTACATGGTAGTCGTTCGCGGGCTAATGGGAATTTCAGAAGGGCCAGTACAGCCAATTGCTCAAGCTGCTGTATTCGCGGATTCACAACCAAATCGCCGTGGGTTCAATCTTGGCTTTGTGCAAAGCTCAGCAGGGTTAATCGGATCAACTTTGACTCCAATCGTCGTCACAATTATCGCAACGAAATACTCATGGCACTGGGCATTCTATTTAGTTGGTATTCCTGGGATTGTTATGTTTTTTGTCCTCGCAAAGTTTATGAAAGAACCAAAACGGACGGTGGACGTAGCTCCGATGCACGGTAAAATCAGCCGTAAAGATTACGGCGTAGTATTCCGTAATCGCAACACTTGGTTATGCGTCGTAATTTCCGCTCTATTTATGACATGGCTGTTCGTGTTTACGACGTTTGCACCTATGTATCTTACCACCGTTGATAAATTCAGCCCAGAGCAGATGGGGCTTATTATGGCTGCGATTGGACTCGGATCATTCTTTTGGGGTTTTGTTGTACCAATGATATCTGACAAGATAGGCAGAAAACCAGTTCTCATCGTATTTAGCCTTATTTCAGCCCTGTCTCCTTTGTCACTAGCAGTCATTCATGCCTCGCTCCCGGTCATGATGATAGTCGGTTTCTTTACTACCGTAGGTCAAGGATGCTTCCCATTGTTCATGGCCATTGTGCCTGGTGAATCCATTCCCGCCCGTTTTATAGCGACAGCCATTTCTGTTACTCAATTAGTCGGGGAGTTGGTTGGAGGCACGATTGCACCAGC
Organism: Bacillota bacterium; assembly: GCA_021820805.1. The sequence goes on along the minus strand of JAKADF010000028.1, from coordinate 4,267 downwards.
TATCGCTGGTTTTGCCTCTGACGCGTTTGGCATGTCTGCTCCGCTATTCATCGCCATGATTGGTGCACTTTTATGCGCAGTAGTAAGCTTGGGGCTCAGAGAGACTGCCCCAGTGCGTGTTTCTTCTACAGCTAAAGAGCAAGAACTGGTAGTTTAATAAATCAACATTGAATCCATATTCCTATAGATATAGAGGACAGATACCGCAAACGCTTACAAGTTTACAATTCAAAATAGACGTAGAATTCAGATATAATAATAGATGATTTGGTGGAAGCACCCTAGTTATTTTGCAGCATAAATAATCCGGAAAGGAGGTGAAGGTTTACTTTAGTCAGGGCAAAGAAAAATATCAAAAAATTTGAGGAGGATTAATAATGGGAATTGAACTAGGGATCATTACAACGCACATTCCCCATATCTGCTTTGAAGACAAAGTGAAGGAATACCATAAACCATTAGTCGCAGCTATGCATGAAGCTGCCGATGTCTTAGCAAGTGTGAATCCAGATGTTGTAATATTATCATCCTGCCATTGGATTTCTACATTCCACCATTATGTAAATGTATCACCCCGCCATAAAGGGATATTAACAGCTCTAGAATGTCCGGACTTATTAAGAGATGTTCCATACGATTTCTTTGGTGATGAAGAATTAGCGAAGCAGTTGGTTGAAGCAGGTCAAAAAGCTGGGTTATCCGTTCGTCCGGTTGACGAACCAACTTACTCATGGGACTATGGCGCAGTTGTTCCACTCAGGTATTTACTCGAGAAGAAAAATGTTCCCGTTATTGACTTGTCCTTGGCTTGGGCATCCAACCTGGAAGAGACAAGACAATGGGGTAATATAATTTCGGAAGTAGTCGAAAAATCAAACCGCAAGGCAGTATTTGTTGCAAGTACTGCACTCGCTCACAACCTCGTTCGCGGCACTGAAAAATGGCCAACCGTTATGGAACAGGCGCTAGATCGTGAATTTTGTAAATTCATCACAGAAGGTGACTTTGCCACTGTTCTAGAAATGCTTCCATCATACGCTAGGGCCGCGGGCGTAGAAGGAGGCGGGCGGTCACTCGCGATGCTCCTCGGAATTCTTCAAGGTAAATACAAGGGTGTTCTTCACGGATATGGTCCGTCATCTGGATCCGGCAACGGAGTAGTAACTCTCCGCCCTGCAATCTAATTTGGCAGAGTATACTGAGGAACTGGGGTGCTCTTGTACGATGCTGGAGCGGTCTGGTTCCTTTTCGTACACATAATATCGTGATTTATCAAATGGGGATGTGAACTCATGGAAAAAATTTTTGTTCAAGAAGTCCCGGATGAAATCACTGGCGGCTTAAGGGAAATTGGAAAAGGATTTGCATGCCTTGGAAAATTTGCAGAAGGCATAACAGTTGTCACTTATCAAGGTTCTAAGGGACCGACAGGTCTAACAGTCAGCCTGTTCGTTCCAGTATCTCTAGACCCGCCCATTATACTTATTTCTATTGAGAAATTTGCAAAAGCATATGAAGAGCTCAAAAATAAACCATTTACGGTGAATATCCTCCATGAAGAGCAGGAGGAACTTGCACTTCACTTCGGTGGAAGAACAGTGGACAAGTTATCGATTGATTGGGTTCAGGGAGAAACCGCCCCCCGTTTGAAAGAGTCGCTTGCTTATCTAGAATGTTCGCCGTGGCAATATACAGATTATGGGGATCATCGTCAATATATTGGGAAAGTTGAATGCTTCTCGTTTTCGGAGAAAGCTCCGCTCATTTACTTTTCAGGAAACTTTGGTCGGTTTATTGAATCATAAAATATAGTCTAAATCGAATAAAAGTAATCTCAAACCCTGCTGACAGGGCTTAACATACAACCGCTAAGCCCTGTCTCGAACACCATCCGGCAAAGAAAAAGACAACACACCACGTTATTCCGTTTCAATTCAAATTGAAAATCTCCACAGGTTCAATTTTGTCCGCAGGTTCAAATTTGAAAATTTGTGCGAAAAAGTATAGCTGGCCATCAAGAGATCGCTGAATGTTTTCTGCTTTACGGAACCCATGACCTTCTCCTTCAAAGAGTTCATATGCAACAGGGACTCCCTTTTTCTTCAATGCCTCGACAAGCAACTCTGCTTGATTTGGAGGAACAATTTTATCATCTGTTCCTTGGAAGAAAATAACGGGGCTCGAAAGCTTATCTGTATGATATAAAGGTGAGCGCGCGTGATATACTTCTTTTGCTTCTGGATAAGGTCCTACCAAACTGTCCGTATATCGAGACTCAAACTTATGTGTCTCAAGTGCCAACAGTTCGATATCACTGACTCCAAAATGGCTTGCTCCGGCATGGAAAACATTTCGGAATGTGAGGACACCGAGAGTGGTATAACCACCTGCGCTACCACCCATAATGGAAAGCCTCTCCCTATCAGCTAAGCCCTTTTCTGCAAGATATAAGGCACCATTGCAACAATCATCGAGATCGACAATACCCCACTGACCCCGAAGACGATCTCGATATTCCCTGCCATATCCAGTACTCCCTCCGTAGTTTACATCGAGCACTGCGAATCCTCGACTTGTCCAGTATTGAATCCCCAATTTCAAAGTTGATCCGGTTGCCGATGTCGGCCCGCCATGGGTCACCACTAAGAGCGGCGGCCTTTCCCCATCTGGCGCCGTAAAATCCGGATTTGTTGGAGAATAATAAAAACCATATGCGGTTAAATGGCCTGTTGTTGGAAATTCAATAGGTACTGGTTTTGAAAAGCAACTTGGATCGATTGGACTTTGGAACGAAGTGCGTAAAATCGTGGTTTCATCACTTTTAGGCGTATAAAGGATAATAGTCTGCGGTTTTGTAGGAGATCCGCCAAAAAATACAACTTTCTCCCCCACACAGTGTACAGAATCAACGACCGTGAACGGTAGTTTGAAATCGTTTAAATGCCCTGTTCGTACATCTATTTCTGTTAATCGCCATGTCCCATGCTGTGTGTATGCAGCTAAAATACGATTTTCATCCACAAAAGAATAAGTCGAAAGTCCAAAAACCCACTGTGCTTTTCCGAATTCTGCATCTTTCAAAACAATTGGTGACGCAGTTCCATCCTCGTTCACTTTGTAGAGATTCCACCAATTAGATATATCCGATACATAAAAGAGCGTTCCATTCGGGCTCCACTCCGGTTGAAAGACAGACTCAACAGATCCTCCCGCAACTTTTATTACATTTTCAAGTCTTCCATCTTCCGAAAAGCTCGCCGTCCATAGTTCGGTTCCGTCCCACGGCATATTTGGGTGATTCCAAGTGGTAAAGGCAAGTTTCGAACCATCAGGGCAGATGCGCGGAAATGCATAAAAATCATTTCCGGACGCTAATACACTCGTTTCACCCGTTGAAATGTCAATTGCAACAATCGTGTTGACCGCTTCTTCACTTTCCTTTGTATGATCCTCCCGCACACATAAAATTCGGCCCCGCCTTGCATCAATCACCATATCCGCATAACGAAATGCACCCTCTGCCGTGATTGCACGAGGCTCTTGCGGCTTGTTGCCGGAGAAAGTTACCTGATACAAGCGCTGATCGGTAAAATTAGAGAAATATATAGTACCCTCATGGACGGTAAATGCGCCTCCTCCATACTCATGAACACGAGTGCGCACATTACTAGGAGACGGTACACACTCAATCACTGTACCATCCATCAACCGCCGCATGACTGCGCTCCGACCGCCTTCACCTGGCCGGCCTTCTGACCAATAGATATCGCTGCCATCCACATGCAGTTCACCAAAACTAATAGCTCCACGCACGATTAAATCCGATGTAATCTGGGACTTCCAAGCTCCATATGCGGCAATCGTTTTTGAAAAAGGCATGTCCATCTTCCTTATCCAAGATAATTTGGCGGAATTATTCAACTCCTCGCTATGTATTCGGCAAGCGGCTGTTCGAATCCTCTGAAGCTTCCGGTGAGTGCAGGATTGCTGGGATTGCGGGAGCCGTGGGGGCCGTGGGGGCCACACCACCCATAGGGGGGCCTCTCGGGCTCGGCCACTTTACTGCTATCATAGGCCTTATTCTCAGACGGGCACCTCAGGCCTGGCCACTTTACTACCACCATGGGTCCTATTCTTTGACGGGGCACCTCGGGCCCGGTCGCTTTACTGCCATCATGGGCCTTATTCTCGAACGGGGCACCTCGGGCCTGGCCACTTTACTGCCATCATGGGCCTTATTCTCAGGCGTGCACCTCGAACCCGGCAA
>JAKADF010000524.1 GCA_021820805.1 Bacillota bacterium | reverse complement strand
CATTGTGTGGGAAATTGCTGCCCTAACGCCTGAGTATGCGTTAGGGCGGAACTGATAGTAGCCTGACTCTGAAAACCATTCGACCAACATAATTACGCCAGGCCCGGAACGTCACAGTTAGTTTATAAACAAATAAGGGGTATATTATCGCACATCCTTTTACTCTAGATACGGTTCGTATGACGAATGTGAAATGTAATCAGTTTAGACGGAAATAGATCGAATTCTTTCCTTACTCCAAAACCCTCTTCTGTTGGTAATTACCTCTCTGATATTATGCCTAATCATCTTGTTTCCGTTCCATTTGGTGGGCTTTTCCCATTGCATGCACTTTTAGTAACCTTGGCAGAACAAAAAAAGGGCTGCCTTTCGCGACGAGGCAGCTTACTCAGTTTGGTTTGGAAGAAATCAAGATTGGTATATTATATTGCCGCATTGTAATGATGTTTGTTTCTTTGTACCTATCGGTTCAAAGGCTTTAGCATATAAAGGTAATCGCCCCTCCGTGGGTAGTTTCTTATAATGAGAGTCACACGCATACACTTTTAGTGGCCACCACGAACAATCACCATCCTCGCGATGCTAGCGCACGTTTTTGTTGGCAACGGACATAGATCTTCGTCACGCGTAAATGACGGCAAGATAGGCGTTGGCACTCCAAATTTGCATCGAGCGTCGGACGATGTTTAAGGATAGGTGCTTCCGGGCCGTGGTGGCTGGCTTTTGGTGAGGTTCGGCCGCTTTATGTTGTTGCACTAAAGGTGTACCTTTGCCCTAAGTTTTGAACAGTTGCATATATATAATGAGTAAACATTTAATGAAACTAGAGGCAGTCTAAGGTGAGGTAATTCATGTGCGAACGAAGGAAGCAGTTCTGAATGAGCTACAAAGGTGGGGCAATATATACAAGAGAAAATTGGAGGCAGAGGAAAATCTTCTGCAAATAGCAAAACAGTGTACGGAAATAAGGCGAAAATCGGTTGAATCATTCAAGGGGTGGGTGGATGGCACAATTTCTGTACCAGAAAAAAGTGATCGAGAAGAGACATTAGCCCAAATTGATGAACTTGCCCGTAGAGTAACTGATCTGCGTTACAAACTTGTTGAGTTATATAATTACCTAGCTGACTGGGAAGCAATGTTATCCAGTTTGCCAAGTAAACACCAACTCCTTTTAGAATTGATGTATAGGGACTGTAATTCATTTGAACAGGTCTGTACCAAAATGGACATTAGCAAGGTACAAGCGCTGAAAATACAACGACAGAGTATAAACTTATTGAGATCAATAGAATCGAATTCCATTTAACTATCTGATACAAAAAAACAGCCAATAAAAAGCAGGATAGAGTAAATATGGCAATCCCAATTCCATTATAGCATGATAACGATACTACGTTGTTGCTGAATACGATATGCCACCTGTTTAAATGCACATTTACCGGCGTTTGTTTTAAGGTGAGACAGCTGCTTTGACTATTAGCAATTTATAGGAACTTGAGATTGGCTGTAAAAATGTAGAGGGTGATTCTTTGTTTGTAGTGTCATTTTGTCAGGGGGGCGAAAACTTAGGAAGTTCGCCCGCCTATTGTTGCATAAATATTTGCATTAATCGCTAGGTTGTAATGTCACACAGGGACAGTTAAGCGATACAAGGTTTTTATAGAAAGATAAAAGATCAACATTGTATAATTGGAAATTGAAAAGAACGAGTGAGAAAAAGCTTTCGAAAATATTTGGTTTAAGGCTGAGGTAGGTCATCTGTAATTACTTCAAGGGTAACCACGAATGACCTTATCGCATTTGCCAGTGCATGTTATATGCTTCAAACTTCGATTGTGTGAGTGGGGTATCGTTTTAAGGTCGACTGCGTTAGGAGCCGGATAGCCTTACTCAAGTTCGTGGCATCAATGTACAACGCTGTCTGCCTCCCTGAATACATTGCTTGTACACCAGCTTTACACCAGAGCGCGCCGAACAACGTGTTGATAATGCCCAGAACGTTTGTGGAAATCCGAAAACTTGAATTTTCTTTTCGATAAATTTCACACCCCAGCGATTGAGCACTTCCCTAATGACTTACAAATCACGAAGTGCTTCGGATGCCGTGACGCAACCACCATACGAACGAGATTCAACTTCCCATTTCTTTGCAATTAGGTTTGAAAAAACCCTTCAATATTGGCTTTTATTTATGCAATTCTCATGGGGATACAGCTAAGGGTTACGTCGGGTACGCGATCGGAATTTATACCGGTTTCGCATACCTGGAGACCACCTCTGGCGCATAGCTAACTCTGTTATCATAGTTCTGAAGACAACTGTGAATCTGGCATATTGATCACGAAAAATAAAGTTGTATACCGAGAAACAAAGTCGTGTGCTGGAAATTAGAGTTGTACTCTTATGGGAAGCAAATTTTCGTTCAAAACCATCACAAAAAGCTACCGATACAAATGGAAAAGTGAATAAACATGCATTCTAATGATTACCTCGTTACGGAATTAACAGGTAGGTATGCAATAGAGTGACCATCATCGTGGAATAACCTGTACGATAATTATGATAGTTTTACATAGCAAACAGAAGGAGTGTTTCGCATGGCAGAGAGAATCAGAATATCGACAGGCTCTTCATGGGAACCAGTTGTAGGCTACAGCCGAGCAATTCGGGTTGGAAATCGTGTTGAAGTAGCAGGCACCACAGCCGTAAGAGACGGCAAAACCGTTGATATTGGTGATGCAGTATGTGCCTTGGAGATCATAAAGAAT
>JAKADF010000027.1 GCA_021820805.1 Bacillota bacterium | reverse complement strand
TTATAGATTCGATTGATAGCGGACACAAGTCTTGCGGGTTTAGCTGGGTCAGCATTAAAATGCTGGTGAATGGTATTTGGCGGAATATAAATGACATCGCCTGCTTTCCACTCAAAACGTTTTACCTCTTCCTGCGGAACCCAGTGATACGTATCTGTAATCTCCACATCACAATCCTGATGCAAATCGTACCCGCTGCCTTCAAGCACATACAAGCACTCTTCCGCCAAATGTCGATGTTTACCCGAACGGCTTCCTGGTGGAATGATTTGCATATACACATCCACGGTTTCCATTCTTGTATTCATCTTGTCATTTATCATGTGTTTCAATATACCTTGAGGCGCTAATTCCCAAGGCATTTCCCAGGGTTTTACGATTTTCTTGCGCCCTTCGTCGCGCTTCGGTTTTTGTGCAGCATCCATCAATGTATCCTGATAGAACGACAAGGTAAGGTCACCTTGATTCCATACTTTTGCTTCTCCCCATGCCATTACTCAAACCTCCCGTCATTTAATAAATTTGTACTTTTGCCTACTCTTCTTCTCTAGCAATAAAACCGTGTCCATGTTCAGTCGACTCTGTCGGCCTCGGAGTAACGGTCTTTTGGAACAACATGTTCATAAACATGTACATCGGTTTGGTCTTGATGACTAATGCGCGAGCAGGCATCACTTGGTCGACGTTATGATGCTGATGAACACAGTTGTTGTGCACTATCGCGATATCGCCAGCTTCCCAGTCATAACGGACACCGTCGTGAATCTCATATCCCTTGCCATCCAAAATATAGAATGCAGCTTCATTGACATGACCGTGTTTTTGCGATTTTCCACCAGGTGCATACTCCTCAAGGTGGATGTGCAACGTCTGACCTATTCCGTCTACTGGTTCTACATAGTGTTTGCTGAACGTTTGCGGCCCGTCTACAAACTTAATTTCATCTCCACGACGGACTCGCGGCAAAGAGCGCAAACGTTCAAGTTCATTCTTCAGGTTGTACTCTCCAGTAATTGCTCGAACAAAAACCCTGTCTTTCTTGGCGTGGTAATGCGACTCCGATCCCATGCAAATTCCCCCTAGTCGTTAGTCATTCGTACATGCGTAACCATTCTTACGAGAAAATTAGCCCATTGTATAAGTGCAGCCCCAATACTTGGTCAAATATCCCATACGTGAGTGCGCCCATGACAACGGCAGAAAAAATTGCTAGTTTCCAATTTCTCTGGCTCTTTTGCAACAAGAAATATGCAAGAAAGAATAATGGAATCGCTGCTAAAAAACCTAGAACAAACAGCCCGGCAACGAGACCAGTTGCCCAAAACATCGCGATCCATTGCCGAGCCGTTTCGCTCTGGCTGATAGAATTTTGCTCTAACACGTCAGCTTTTGCTGCTTGCTTCTGACCTATGTTCCGGTCATGCGTAAACTTTTGCATCATCGGCACGAAATTGCCAACAAGTTGTACTGCGCCAACAATAAGTGATGCAATGCCCACAACAAGAGGTATTAATCGACCAGCAGGCGGATATTTCATTGACGTGCCTATATACCATGCAGACACTGCAACCCAAGCAATATCAACGAATAGCTCACCTCTTAAGACTTTCATGCTCTCATCTCCTCTCGCTCGTCAGACGGTTGAGATGTTTTTTTGCCGCGTCGAACATACGGTCCGATAACAAGAGCCAGGGTGATTAAAGCCATGAGGTCAGTCAAAGGGCGCGAAAACATGGACCATCCTTGTAATTGTTTCACCAAGTAGAGATTCTGTTCAGCAACAGTGCCAAGAATATAACCAATCATCGCTGCCGGAATTGAATATCGAAAACGCTTCATCAAAAGCCCAATAAAACCGAATCCTAACACTGCTAAAACTTGACCCATATCACGATTAGATGCATACACTCCAAGTACCCCAAGCACTAATATGAATGGTACAAGCACCCGGCTCGGAACTTGACTGATTTTAGCCAGATACGGCGCAATACTAAGTCCCATTGCACTGGATACCAGGCTTCCAAGAGCAATGACAATTGCCATGGCAAACACTGCGTCGAGGTGCTGTGTCAGCATTGTTGGTCCAGGGACAATCCCAAGAATCGTGAATCCACTCATTAGCACGGCCATTCCAACGCCGCCAGGCACACCAAGTGCAACCGTCGGAATCAGGTTCCCTGCTTCCTTTGAAATGGAAGAGGACTCTGGAGCAATAATGCCTTCAGGGATTCCGGATCCGAACTTCTCTGGATGCCTTGATGTTTTCACGGCTTGCCCGTAAGAAATAAAGTTTGCTGCTACCCCGCCTATACCAGGCACCACGCCTAGAAGTGTGCCAAGTACAGCGGATCGAACCATCAACCATTTATTTCTAAATACATCCCGAACTCCATCCATAACGCGTGATCCTGCTGCATTTCCCTTTAACCCAATCCTCACTTCTCCTGATGCAGACTTGTTTTTGCCGTATAGATAAAACATCTCTGCAAACGCAAATAAACCAAGTGCAACAGCCGTAATGTTAAACCCGTTATAGAGAGACAGCAGATTAAAAGAAAATCGCTGGACACCTGTAATTGGGTCATATCCTACAAATGAAATCATCAATCCGAAAAGGCCGGAAAGCAGGCCTTTTGTAAGCGATCCGGACATCATCTGACCAATTAAAACAATCGCCAAAACAGCGAGCATCAGATACTCTGACGGTTGAAATAATTTGATGAGTTGGAACATAAGCGGGATGACAATTAGAAGCAGAGCAACCCCTATCCAACCGCCAATTGTTGTGGATACAGCAGATATACCTAGTGCCCTTGCGGCTTTTCCTTGTTTAGTCATTGCATAGCCATCAAACGTCGTCGCCGCTGATTCCGGAGCACCAGGCGTATTCAGTAAAATTGCTGTGATAGAACCACTGAAGTAAATACCTGTATGAGCCGCAAGCAGCAAACATAGTGCAGGTATTACTGGCATACCGTAGATAAATGGTAAAAGCATCGTTAGAAGCACAGCTCCACCAAGCCCTGGAATTGTTCCAACAATCGTTCCAAGGAATGAGCCAAACAAAAGAAGCAATACCCCATTTATCGTTAGCAGCGAATGAAACCCAGCAAAAAAGGCGGAAAACACCTGAACACCTCCTTGTAAAGCATAAGGAGCGTATTAATTCGTCTGCAGTAATGGTTTCAACTCACTTCCGTCATTCATAGCGTTCACAGCCATTTGAGTAAGGTCTTCGCCTGAATCATAGCCAACATAGAGTTTGGCTTTCTTCGCCTCTGCAACAAATGAGGGATCATCGAGCGATTGCTTAAATGCCTGTCTGAGTGCTGTCAGCCGGTCAGATGGAATGCCTGGCGGTGCAATGAATGCATGACCTAGGTCCATGATGCCTGTCATTGCAGTCAGAGCCTTAATTTTGCTTTGACTAAGTCCAGCCTGTTTGGCCAGGTTGATAACTGTAGGTACATTCGGCAGCTTATCAAATGACTTTGATGATTGAAGAATGACAACCTTCGCCTGGTCAGAAATTTGAGCAAGATCAGATGCAGAAAGAGAAACGGTATCGCCATTCCCACTCAAAAATGCGGCTTTTTCTTCTTTGCTGCCGCTGAATGCCGCTACCATCGTAAACGGAATCTTGAAGGCATTTAACGTGACGACAGCAGCGTTATAATCTGAACTTCCTTTTCCTGTTGCCAGAGCCTTGATTGTTTTTGTTGCATGCTCCAAATCGGTAAATGACTGGTATTTACCGTTTGTATGGACAGCAATAACGTGTGGATCGTTATCCGGCCGGCCAATCCAACTTATCTTTGTTACATCAAATTTCATACCGGGAGCACTATCAATCTGGTCAAGTACGTCGCCTCCGGCATTCGTATCCCCAATCGTCAACCCATCTGGTTTCGCAGCATATATTTGATTGGTACCGACTAGTCCTCCCCCACCAGGGGCATTCACAACTTCAACTTTTGAAAGACCTAAATACTTCTGCATATACGGTGCAATTATTCGAGCCCATTGGTCATACCCGCCGCCCGGGCCATACGGTACAATGATTTGCATTGTCTTACCTTTAAAAAAATCAGCTCCTGATTGTGACGAACTAGTACTCTCGCTACTGCTTGCCGATGCACTCTTAGCTCCACCGCCGCTGCTATTCGTACCGCATCCAGCTACCAAAGCAGCTAGAGTTAGGATTGATGCACTACACGCTAACCACTTGCTACCTTTTTTCATAACGTCCACCTCCCGGCATATCACTTCGACAGAGTAGAGTAAATATTCTGAATAATTTTTTTGTAATCCACTGTTGTAATCTCATTTTTACTAAATATCAATTGTTTTTAGTATAAGACTACGTATAAGGAATTATGGATAGCGCTTTCCTGCATACGGAACATGTTCAATAAAATCATTCTTTCCATCGCGAAGAGCATACGAAAATCGGTTATTTGCGAAACAGTCGCAAAGAGGAAACAAACACTGCTATTAGTGCGAGTGCTGCTGCTGCAAGGTATGCAACATGTGCTGCATATACAAATTGAATACCGCCCATCGCCATCGCAAACTAAGACTCAGTGAAATTACGATTGTTGCAACAGGCTGTGCTGCCATAAGAAGCCCAATGTGAAAAGTCGATATATGAATAGCGTGCAACAGCAGGGGTGTAACAAAAGGAGGGAACATTAGTACCAGATAACACAAAAGATTTGTTAGATTTCCTAGTGTAAAATCTGGGATACGAAACAGTTCAAATGCAATTAACGGAACTTCTGCTCTTCGTTCATGTATGGCAAAAATCACAAAACCTATGGCAGCAAAGCTAATTACAACAACAGAATAAACGCCAAACCATCCGAGTGTATTACCATTTGATACGTAAATAATGAAAGCTACCATGGCAAGAGCAAACAGTATAGCGCCAACAAGGTCGAACCTTTTCTTCTGTGATTGTCCTGTTACCATAGGATTTAAGAGCAAGAGTCCAACCACTAATGCCAACAACCCTAAAGGAATATTGACAGTAAAAATAGACCTCCAACCGAGAGCCGGAATTAACACCCCGCCGATTGCCGGCCCAGCTAATGTGCCTGCTGCCACTACGCTGCTGATTAGGCCAAGCGGCCGTCCACGTTCTCCCTGCGGAAACGTCACCGTGACAATTGACATAACATTGCCCATTATCATCGATGCCCCTATTCCTTGTACAGCTCGTGAAATATCAAGAAACAGCATTGACGAGGCTGCCGCACATAGGGTCGATCCGACCGTAAAGATTGCAACGCCTAGCAGAAAAAACCGTTTTCTTCCATAGATATCAGATAAGTATCCGGCTGTAGGCAATATCGCTGTAATTGTAAGCAAATAGGAAATCATAACCCATTGGAGATTATCAGGCCCCGCATGGTAGAGTTCGCTGAAAGTGGGGAAGGCCAGTGTAACAATACTCGAGTCCAAATTAACCATAAACGTGCCAATCGTTACCGTACAGAACACAACCGAACGGTACGTCTGTACATGCTTAATTCTCCACTGTTCTACAGAAGAAGTAGCAATAGCTTCGATTCGCAGCCCCCCGCATTTGGTTAACGGTTTTATTCAAACAAACGAATCACTAATCCGCATCCGTTTATTTCCATATACGGAATACGTTCCACATACGAGAAACCGAACAACTTATCGAGCTAAAAAACGACTATGCTCAAATGTAAATAGAAGAAGGGAAGGGAACAAATGTCGTCAACAATGGAAGTTACGTATTTATCGGACGAAAAACCACGCGTTGCGAATTGGCGGCTTTGCGTTCTTAGCATTGGCCATGGTATTACTCACTTGCGCGGCGCGATTCTGCCTCTTGTATATCCTTTACTCATGAAGTCTATGGGCTTCGGATATGTCGATTTGGGTGCAATGCTTACAATAACACGTCTTATTGGCGGACTTCTGCAAGGTATTTGGGGATTTGTTGCCAGGTATGTATCTGGCCGCAACCTAATTACTTATGAGAACATCGGTGTTGGACTTGGTACTGGCCTTTGCGGCCTTGTTCATAACTATATCGAGCTTACAGGAGTTGTTACACTCGGACAGGTAGCTGCCAGCCCTCACCACCCAATCGCCAGCGCTATGCTGAGTAAGTGGTTTAGCAGTAAAAGGCGCGGCTTCGCTCAGGCAATACACTTTGCAATCGCAAATATAGCAACTGTTGTATCTCCGCTTATTGCAACCATATTAATCCCGTTTATCGGTTGGCGGAACACACTTTATCTATTCTCGCTTCCCGCATTTGCAGTTGCAGTACTCCTTTTCAAGTCTCTTCCATCTGAAATGGTCGCTCCAAAAGCGAAACGCGGCGCTGCAGGGAAGGCCCAGTTCCTTGCTCCTCTTAAAAATCCGCAGATTCGTCGATTAATTCTTACCGCATCTATTACAGCAGGAGGCAAAGGAATCGGGATATTGCAAACATTTTTGCCGCTCTTTCTTTTAAACCAACTTCATTTCAGTAAAGTATCGACAGGTATTTTGTTTACTATATTTACTTTTACGAGTGTAATTGGTCCAATACTTTGCGGGCGAATTTCTGATGGTTTTAATCGTTCTAGGTTTCTCAGCTTCTTGTTATTTGGTGCCTGTGTTCTATCCGTATGCATGGCATTGTTTGCAGCTATTAACGTATGGATTCTCACAGGATTATTGCTCGTGTTTGGTATGTTCGCATATGGGTACAGTCCAATTGAACAGACACTTGTTTCAGATATTACAACACACACTGAACATGCGAGTGCCTATAGTCTGTTTTTTGGAATAACGTACGGAGCATCAGCGCTGTGGCCTCTCATTCTTTCTTTCGTAGTGGAGCATTTTGGATTCATTCCTTTCTTCTTAGTTGTAGCAGCTTCCTATCTTGTTGGAGGGATTATTTATATTACTGGAAATTGGTCCCCTCCTTTGACGAATGATACGCGTTCATTGTAAACCAGTGCTACCCGGTGCCCGATTTTTAATCGAGGCAGCACCAGGGGCGCTTAACTCGACTAATTATTTGATTTATCCATTTATCGGTTAATATGAGTATATATCGGTACGTTCCGATCAAAAACACGAGGGGATTTTTGGTGCTGTCTGTTAAATTCGAAGATCTATCGGAAAAAGATGTATTGCAGTTATGGGAAAAAGGTGCGAGAACGCCCGGCTGGCCAATAGAATTTTCTAGCTTGGGAAACTTCCAGCAATATGTGTTCACAAATAACTTTGTATTAGTCTTTAAAAATGGGTTCATAAAAGGAATATGGGTGAATGACTTACTAGCTGGTTTTACGAGTCTGCACGAGGTTGGGCAAGAATTTTTTGAAGACGGGATATCCGTATTTGAGGGGGGTACCTTCCTTCTGCAAAGCTTTCGAGGCTTCGGACTTAATGAAACCATCAAACGATATTTGTTAACTTCTGCATTTCGCATTTACAATAGTACTTGGTGCTTATTTTGCATACCAGTTGAAAATAAGCAGGCAATCCGTGCTATAGAAAAAATAAACATCCCTTTCGAACGTATTTCAAATTTAGACAAGCATCATCCACTTTATCGATATTTAAAGTGGAAGATTTGGAAAATAGGGAAGGAGTTTATCTTTTACGGAATTGAACTTTCTTCCTCTATTGAGATGCTTAAATGACCATTTTATTTATAAATCCGGCTTTCCACTTGGATTCTGTCCAAATGCTGTGTAAGATGGCTAAGAAGAACAGTGTTGTCGGTTGTCGTGTAGGAGGACAAAATCATGGGTAAAGAAAAGAAAGAATTTGTAAAAGAAATCACCCCCCAAAGTGAGGACTTTTCAAAGTGGTACATTGACGTTATTAAAAAAGCAGACTTAATGGATTATGCGCCAGTTCGCGGCTGCATCGTCTTTAAACCAGATGGATTTGAACTTTGGGAAGCATGCCAGCAAGAACTTGACAGGCGGTTCAAAGAAACGGGACATCGAAATGCCTACTTCCCGCTTTTTATTCCGGAAAGCTTCTTCCAAAAGGAAAAGGAACACGTCGAAGGATTCAATCCAGAATTACCATGGGTCACCGAGGCAGGCGGAGAAAAATTGGAGGAACGCCTGGCAATCCGGCCTACATCTGAAACAATCATTGGACACATGTATTCTCAATGGATTCAATCTTATCGTGATTTGCCTGTACTTATTAACCAGTGGGCAAATGTTGTTCGGTGGGAGAAACGTACTTTGCCATTCCTTCGCACAAGCGAATTCCTTTGGCAAGAAGGGCACACCGCTCATGAGACTGCCGAGGAAGCACAGGCGGAGACAGAAAGAATGCTCAATGTTTACACAGATTTCGTAGAAAACATACTGGCCATTCCAGTTATCCGCGGGCAAAAGACACCTACCGAAAAGTTCGCGGGCGCTGTAAGTACATACTCAATTGAAGGACTTATGAAAGACGGAAAAGCCCTTCAGGCTGGAACTTCCCATTACCTTGGCCAAAACTTTGCAAAAGGCTTTGATATTCAATTTTTGGACAAGGACAATACACGTAAGTACGTATATACCACTTCATGGGGCATCAGCACACGACTGATTGGAGCCATCATCATGGTGCATGGCGACGACAGAGGACTTGCGCTTCCGCCGAAAATTGCACCAACCCAAGTGGTTGTCATACCGATTGGTCCGCAAAAAGAACGCGACCGTGTTGTTACACATGCGAACAACCTGCTTGCAGGAATTAAAGACATTGGTGTCAGAGTCAAAATAGATGCACGCGAGGACTTGAGCCCAGGTTGGAAATTTAATGAATACGAGATGCGCGGTATTCCTGTAAGACTCGAGGTCGGCCCTCGTGACATGGACAACCATCAAGTTATTCTTGTTCGACGCGATACGGGGGATAAAATATCGGTTCCTGAGGACGATTTACTCGAGCAATTACCAAAACTGCTTGATGATATTCAAACGAACATGTATAACAAAGCAAAGGAATTCCAGAAAGAGCATTCCCATGTCGCACACACACTGTCTGAGTTAACGGATATTATCCAGACAAAGCGTGGGTTCGTCCTTGCAGGCTGGTGCGGAGACGAAAAGTGCGAGGCCAAAATTAAAGAAGAAAGCGGTGCAACAAGCCGAAATATTCCATTTAATCCACCTCAGCATTTTGACACGTGCGCTGTATGCGGCAAAGAAGCAAAGCACAGCGTTTGGTTTGCAAAAGCATATTGATAAAACAAGCATCATGCAGTTCGCTTTTTCTAAAAACAGCGGCACCCTTTTATCAGACAGGGATGCCGCTGTTTTTACTACCTCGCCGATTTGATGCACAAAATCCGAGCTACACCAAGTTGAACAGTATAAGTATTCGTGTCTCCCCAAAGAAGATGCGAGTACAGCAAATTATCTAACTCGGCAAATGCATGCAACTGCTCTGTACGAGCCATACACCCTGAAAAATGGAGCACTGTCTTAATTAGACCTATTACCTCTTGTGCTCCATTACACGTATACGGTATCACCGTATCAGTTGCTTTAACATCCGAAAATCCATTCTTTTCAAGCTCATCAATAATCTCATCCAAAATAGAGTATTCTTTTCCCGAGCACTCAACTAATTCTCGTACGAAGTCCGATGGTTCAGTTGAATTCGTAACAGGAGGTACATTGTATGATTCAGGAATCAGGTATGGGATAGAGATTAGAAGAAAACCAGATGATTTAAGTACTCTTCCCATCTCTGAAATAGCGCGAATCCGTTCTGAAAACAAATGAATGCCAAGGTTACTCATAACACCGTCAAATGTTTCATTTGCAAAAGGCAAATGGTGTACATCACCGTGTATAAAGCGAGGTCGCACACCGCATTTCTCCCATATTGCATTTTGGATAGACTCGGCTCCCTGCAGCATTTCAAGGGATGCGTCAATACCGATAATGGAAGGCGAATTACCAAATTTACAAAGACATTCGAATACTGCCGTTCCTGGCCCGGTAGCAACATCCAAGATAGCTTCATCTGAATCTATTGTGACAGGCTCTATTAAAAACTTTGCGCATTGATTTGAAAACGTATGTCCAAAACGGTCCAAATAGGTTTTTCTAGCTGTCTGTTGGGATACAAGGTCTTCTATGCGTTCAGATGCATTGTCTGAGGTACTATGCATGGAGATTTCACCATCCATTTTCATGTGTACCACAAGCCTAACACATCCCTATTTACTACAGTTGTGACCTATTGCGCACTAACTAATAATTCCGCCCTCCAAAACAAATAGGTATGAAGGTGTATAGTTTTATCCACTACAAGCCCATCCTAAATAGAGCTAACAGGGGGTATTGTATGCTGATTTTTTTCATCCTATATATTTTAAACCTCATTCTCATGCTTATAATTGCACTTATCGAATCAAAGCGTCCTGTATGGGCATTACCCTGGTTGGTTATAAGTATCATTCTTCCGATAATCGGACCTGCATTGTATTTTTTATTGACCAAAACAACGCAAAAAGCACGGAAACAAGAAATCCACGATACAACGCAGACGGATTTGGGTGAGATTCAAAAACATCCATTTGCAATGAGCAGTTTCACAAGCAAAAACAAATCTGTCACCACTTTTGCAACTGCCCTTCAGAAGCTTGGTTTTGAGTTATTCCAAGGGCAAGTTAAAGTGAGTCCAAACGGCATAGAAACATTTGATTCTCTAATCCATGCACTATATAAAGCCAAACATACAATTGATGTAGATTTCTACATTTACCGAAACGATGACATCGGCAACCTAATTACAAGCCTTTTGATTCAAAAAGCACAAAATGGCGTACAGATTCGTTTTATTCGTGACGGAATTGGCAGCCATAGTTTCCCGAAACGACAGATAAATCGCCTTCAGACAGCGGGCGTCGAGTGCAGAGTTTTCCACCCTGTTCGTTTTCCATGGATAAGCCCGGCACTTAACCAACGCGATCACGGTAAGATTGTCATCATCGATAAACAAGAGGCATTCATCGGCGGAGTGAACATAGGCAATGAATATACGGGAGAAGACCCAATAAAAGGTCCCTGGAGAGATACTGAACTGCGTATTACCTGCAACAATCTAGAGCCCTTTATCGATTGCTTTGAAAAGACGTGGAAAGATGCAACACCGGAACGCAGAAAAATGTCAAAGCAGAGTAGTGCGTATTTGGAAACAGAACAAATTTCTCTGGATACGCAATCACCATTACCATTATTACATTTTGAAACTGCCGCTGAGTTACACCCAGAGCTTTATTCAAAGGCAAAATCTGAACCGGAATCACTCTTTGAAACCAGAATGCAAACCGTTTATGGGAATCCGGAAATGCAAATAGAAGTTATGCGCCAACTGTTTTTTATGTGTATTACCATGGCAACAAATTCAATAGATATCACTACTCCGTATTTTGCGCCAGATGATGACTTAATTACAGCACTGAAGGTTGCCATTTTACGTGGTGTCCGTGTTCGACTCCTCGTACCGAGGCGTGCGGACCACATGCTCATCGCTTTAGCAAGTCGAACATACTACCCAGAACTGCTTCGTTCTGGTGTGGATATCTACCTGCATGAAAAAGGAATCTTACACGCAAAGACCATGGTTATCGACCACCAAATCAGTATTGTCGGTGCGACCAATTTTGATCTTCGCAGCTTTCATTTAAATCGGGAAGTATGCACAGTTATGTATAACCAAGCCATTGCAGACAAACTTCAGTCTCAGTTTGAGCACGATTTACAAAATGCAACGAACATGATTGAATACGATACGATTTCAAAACCCATCGAACGTATAAAAGAACAAATCGCCCGTTTGTTTGCGCCATTTTTATAAAGGGCCGCGAGAGAGGAAATCTCGCAGCCCCAGAAGCTCATACCCAAAAAACCTATTCTCTTGCAATCCCGCGCAATGACAAATACTTGATACTAAGATATTCATCAATTCCATACTTGCTGCCTTCACGGCCAAGGCCTGACTCCTTCACACCGCCAAATGGGGCTTGTGCAGTCGACGGTAGTCCATCATTTGCTCCAAGGATTCCAAATTCGAGCTGTTCTGCCATCCGAAACACACGGCCAACGTTGCGCGTGAAATAATAAGCAGCAAGTCCATAACGCGTATTATTTGCACGTGCAATGACTTCTTCTTCGGTTTCAAAAGGCAAGATAGCTGCTACAGGTCCAAATGTTTCCTCTTTTGCAACAAGCATTTCGTCATCTACATTTGCTAGGACGGTCGGCTCATAGAAATATCCTGCAGATGCACTGCTGCGCGATCCGCCGATTACAACTTCCGCACCTTTGCTCAATGCATCTTCAACATGGTGCTCTACTTTATCCACAGCGACAGGTTCAATTAAGGGCCCAACAGATACCCCTTCCTCGAGTCCGTTTCCTACTTTCATTTGGCCAAGCCGTTTAGCCAATTTATCTGTAAAAGCTTCACAAACCGGCCGTTCTACGTAAATACGGTTTGCAGCAACACATGATTCGCCCATACTGCGCATTTTTGCAACAACAGCCTGCTCAACAGCAGCATCCAAATCGGCATCAGCAAATACAATAAATGGGGCATTTCCGCCAAGTTCAAACGAAACACGTTTCATGGTATCAGCAGCTTGGCGCATTAGAATTTTGCCAACTTCAGTCGATCCGGTAAACGAAACCTTACGAACACGGAAATCTTCCATAATCGCTTTCGATAAATCAACCGCATCGGAACCTGGAACAATCGAAAGCACGCCTTTTGGTAAGCCGACTTCTTCGAGTATTTTTGCAATTTCAAGAGCAGATAAAGGTGTAACTTCAGAAGGTTTTATAACCATTGTGCATCCTGCTGCCAGTGCAGGGCCGAGCTTACGTGTAATCATTGCAGCAGGAAAATTCCATGGAGTGATGGCTGCACAAATCCCAACAGGCCGTTTCAATACAAAAATACGTTTATCTTGCGAGCCCGATGGAATTGTATCCCCATATACCCGTTTCCCTTCCTCAGCAAACCACTCAAAGAATGAAGCGGCATAAGCAATCTCGCCTTTTGCTTCGGGAAGTGGTTTTCCTTCCTCGAGTGTCATGATACGAGCGAGTTCTTCTGCTCTTTCCCTCATTAACTTTGCAGCATCCGCCAAAATTTTCCCACGTTCGTATGCGGTAGTATCCGCCCAAGCTGACTGCACAGCATTTGCCTTGTCAATCGCAAGACGCATGTCACCAGCATTTCCATCTGGCAATTCTGCAATGACTTCTTCAGTTGCAGGGTTTATTACTTGAAAGGTCTTTTTAGATACAGAATCTACCCATTCTCCACCAATAAACAACTTATAATTCATGAGCTGTATAGCCATTTAGAATTCACATCCTTTTCATGAATACTGCACTTCTTCACTATTTATCTTACAGCAAACAATGGACAATAAGTGTATATTTGGACATAAAGCTCCCTCTAAAAGCTCTTTGTCAAGGAAATCTTTTTTGCCATTCCATCACAATTACACGAGTAATTCGCGTTTTTGAGTAGCATGCTAACCATGAGAAGGTCAAATGAGGGGGATTAGACTCTGATGGCAGATGGAACAATCACAATGCCTGAGCAGCAAGATGTATTTGACGCATTGCTCGATCCGAAAGTTCAAGAATCACTTCATACACTTGTAAGTCAGCTTCCACAACTGGCAATCGCAACAACTTGGCTTGTCAAAGGTGTAGATGTTGCGACAGAAATTTTGACCGATGGCGACATGCTCGAAGGCGTGTCGAATATCGTACGTGAAAAAGCAAAACCTTTACAAGAAAAAATAAAAGATGGTGCAGTTATGGTTCAAGAAGCAAAACGCCGTGCAGAACAAGATACTACCCGAGTAAATATATTTGGGCTGTTAAGGCTCTTAAAGGATCCAACTGTTCAAAAGAACCTGCGCTTTATACAAGCATTTTTGTCAGTTTTGTCCGAACGGGATATGGTCAAGGATTAAGAAATCCTTTATGGAACGCCTATTTTGCTCCAATAATAACGTCCTTAAGTAAGCGGCCGAAAAACCGCTTACTTCTATTTATGTCAATACAAG
>JAKADF010000523.1 GCA_021820805.1 Bacillota bacterium | reverse complement strand
ACTTGCTGTTTTGACAATCTGGATTGCTGGCTATCTCTATAATCGCAGAATGAATAACCCGGTTCGTTAATCCTCCGACAATCGCCAGAAATTCATTTCTCCCCTTAACTAAATTTATTTCCTACATACAGCTTTTTAGCAATAAATTCCGCCAAACAAATATCCAAGCCTGACCTGCGTCTTTTTAATCAACAGACTTTGAATTTCATACCAACTCCTCTTTCTTTTGAATATTGATTTTCATACACCTCTTCATTTTTCTTTGCCTCACGAACACGATTAGAACCAGGTAGCCCGTTTGCCCATACACTGTCATACAGAGGATTTCATCGTCAATAAGGACACTAATGCCGAAAAAAGAAGGTGTTTCAAGTATGCCAACTTTACCAGTTATAAAGCTGGGCTCCAGAGGCTCAGCAGTAAAACTGTTGCAAACAAATTTAAATGGGCTGGCGCTAAATTACAATGAGTTTGCAATAGATGTAGTATATGACATCAAAACTGAAGATGCCGTAAAAAATTTCCAAGACAGGTTTGAAGTACCCTCAAACGGCATCGTAAATGCAGTCACGTGGAAACTGCTCATAAACAATGTAAAAGCCGTACAAAGGTTACTAAACAGTAAGGGATACAATGTCGGTTATCCAAACGGAAGATACGGCACAACTACAACAAACGCCATCCGAAGGTTTCAACAAGACAATGTACTAAGTCAAACAGGAATTGTCGATCCAAGAACGCGTCAAAAATTGTTTAATCCCAATCCCAAGGATAATTTCGAATCTCGCCCGAGTTCGAATGACATTAGCTCACTGCACCCTTATGTTGCATCCTTAGCTAGAAAGTTTCTTCAATTGACAAAAGAAAATAACTTGGACGTCCGCATTACAACAGCATTTCGGAGCTGGGATGAAGAAGATCGGTTATTTGCTCAAGGGAGAACTGCACCTGGGCAAATCGTTACCAATGCCAGAGGAGGAGACTCCTATCACAATTGGGGTTTGGCATTCGACGCTGCTCCTTTCGAACAAGGGAAAATTTCAACCGACCAGCAAAAATTTCTCCTTATGGGACGCTTAGGCCAGGAAGTAGGCTTAAAATGGGGAGGCACATTCAAAGCTCTAAAGGACTACCCTCATTTCCAGTACACATTTGGATTAGATACATGGGATCTTCTAAACGGCGTACGCCCCCCTGCGATAAGATGGGCAAGATACGTTAGCAAAGATTGATTTCTTCATTCCCCTCTCACTAAAGCCGCTTGTTTATTGGCTGCTGAATCCGCACAAATATCTATATACCGGGGGAAATGTTCATAAAAACCCCATTGACGAAAAGTCAATAGGGTTTTTATGATTATCCAAACAGTTGCTTAAAAAGTTGTGCAAAAGCATTCGCAATCTGATGAAAAAATTGAAAAAGTATTTGTTTGCTGTGGATGACTGGAAATGAAGCTCTGGACATTGCCTTTAATACTCAGTGCCTCTTGGGACTTTCTTTTGCCTTGCCTCTCGGTTCAATCTTTAACCGATTCGAAATTCAGAATTAACCTTTATCAATACGGTTCACAATGTAAGAACTTCGATTATGTTTCCCTGTTCATATACACGGATTTCCTTCACAATACATCGAATTAATTCTTGTTTCGTATTGAAATCTAACTCCGAAAAAGGGGTAGTTTCTACAACTGCCCAAGCTTCATTTAGTAGTCGTCTTTTGTACTCTGTATCAAGGTTGACTGGTTCGTCATTTTTATCTAATATTTTTTTTTGATCCATTTGTAATTGTTTTTTCTTTTGTTGTAATTCCTTTAATTTCTCACGTATGTCTAATTCATCAATATCCGGATCACTAAGTAAGTTCCATATTCGGTTCATTGCGGTTTCTATATGTCCAAGCTCTTGCTGAATATCCTTTAGCCGTGTTTGTTCTATGGATATATTGAGCCCTTGCTCTATGGCAAAATCCACCTTGTCATCTGGAGCATTTACAAAGGACAGGATAGTCTTCCAAACCTTTTCCTCAAGTAAATCACATCTAACCTTTGTGCCGCATCCGGGGTGTTCTGCTCCGGCAGTGGCCTTACGATCGCTATATACGTAAACATCCTTTCCCCAGTTCCTCTGCTTGTTACCTGTCATTGTATTGCCGCATAAACCACATCGAGATAATCCGCTAAGCAAATATTGATGCTTCTTCGTTCCAGCCCATCGTCGGCGGGATTCGGATAACAAAGATTGTGCAAGCGCAAACTTTTCCTTTTCAACAATCGCTGGAATGGGAAGCCTTATCCATTCATCTTTTGGTCGTTCCCTCTGTGGGATACGCTTATCAGGAGGGCGAAATTTATTCCCAAGTATACCTTCCGTGTTCCACTTGTTTTGATAAAACTCACCGACGTATGCACGGTTCATAAGCATTTGCCTGACAACTTGCCGATGAAATACCTTTGCTCCTCGCTTTGATGGAACACCAAGTTCGGTTAAATACTTTGCTATTCCGTTAATACCCCGTACCCTTCCTCGTGGGTTGACGAAAAGGTCAAAAATGAGACGAACAATTGTGGCTTCTCGTTCATTAATAACAAACTGCTCTGTTTCATTGTCGAAATCATAACCGTAGATATGGAAATCACGAAGCACTCTGCCTTGGCGCGCTTTCTCACGCCGTCCGCGAGACATACGTTCATTGATTTTTGCCTTTTCAAATTGACTAATCGCTCCGCGCATTTGATAAAACAGCTGTCCTTCGGGTGTACGCGCATACTCCCCATTTACAAATACAAGCTCT
>JAKADF010000522.1 GCA_021820805.1 Bacillota bacterium | reverse complement strand
ACGAGTAGGGTCGGCGTCCACAAAATTGAATTTCTCAGAATAATGCGCCGCAGCCTGAAAAGAGACCATGGTAACAAGACAACTTGCAACGCAGATGACTAATGTCGTTCTTAAACCTAAAGGTTTTCGCTTCAACTCACGTTCAAGCCCTAATGCAATACCGATTACTGCAGCGAAAGCTATCTTTAGCAAATCCGTTTCCACACTTGACACCAGTCTTAACACATCCCGTAGTTCGTATATAAACCTAATAGGGGTATAGATGTAGAACTCATACAATTTATCTAAGTTATTTTTCCCATTCGTTGTAGAAAGTTATCCGGTTGCATAACACACCTTAAACACTCAGTGCATTTATTTTTTTTGCCTTACCGCAGAAATGAAAAGTGTAATTATGGATAGAATCGCAGCTACAATAAACGACCAGCGGAATGCAAAAACCATGTGTACAAGTTTTGCTGCAGACTGATCAGTTGCCCCTGCCAATGACAGGAATACCTCATAACATAAGCCTCCGAGTGTTATACCAAGCCCCATACCAAGTGTTCTTGACATGTTTAAAACACCGCCGGCAACGCCCAAACGATTTGAAGGTGCACTGCCCATCACACTGCTGTTATTCGGTGGAGTGAACATGCCAAGCCCAGTTCCGACTAGGAAAAGCCCCAAAACCAATGCGATAAAAGCAAACTTCTCTCCCATCAAAGCGAGTACACCAGATCCGATACTGGCAGCAGCCATGCCGAGCACCATTGGAAGGCGGGATCCAAATTTATCCGAAAGAAAACCGGAAAATGGAGTAAATAAAGTCATTCCAAGAGGAATGATACTAAGGTATAGTCCAGCGCTTAATGAACCCATGTGCTGAACACTGTCAAGATAAAATGGGGATAAGAATAAAACCGCGTACGTGACTGCAAATGAAAGTATTCCTGTTATGCTGCCAAGTGAAAATATCCTGTTTTTAAACAATTTAAGATCAACCATCGCAAATGGCACTTTTTTCTCTACAAAAATGAATGCTGTAAAACCAATTACAAAAACAATCATACTTCCAATAACATAAGGGGACATAATACCTTGCTTATAAGAAGTATTCAAGAAATAAATCAGCGCTACAAGTGCAGGACCCAAAAGCGCTGCTCCAAGATAATCGAACTTCTCTCGTTTTGCGGCTTTTTTGTCTTTTGGAAGTAGCAAAATCCCTAAGATAGTACCTAGAATTCCAACCGGAAGATTAATAAAGAAAATCCATCTCCATCCTAAAAATGATAAAAGGACTCCTCCAATTGTTGGGCCTAAGCTTAGCCCAACGCCCTGAGCACTAGCTTGAAGCCCTATTGCTTTTCCTCGATCAGTTGAGGGAGTAGCTGCCGTGATGATAGACACACTATTTGCCTGTAACATTCCCGCTCCAACAGCTTGAATAACTCTGGATATAAGCAATATCGACAAATTTGCGGAGACCCCACAAGCGAAAGAACCGATAATAAATACTGTAAAACCTAAAGCATACATCCACCTTCGCCCAATCATATCGGCGATTCTTCCGAACGGTACAATTAGACCAGCTAGCGTAAGCAGATAAACTAGGCTTACCCATTCAACCATCGACATTGAAATGTGAAACTGCCTCGTGAGTACAGGAAGCGCAATATTAACAATACTTGCATCTAATGCAGCCATAAAAGCACCAATACAAACGGTTCCAACTACAAACCAATGATAGCCATTTCGATTACGAACAGCTGCTATCGGTAATAATTCGTTAACGCCAGCCAAATGAGGTCGATGCCATTGATGCAAAGTAAGAACCTACCTTTCATTCCGATGTAAATTGATTTCAAACTCATACGATTCATGGGCATAGGCAACTTCTGAGTATTCAACAGGTGTTCCAGTTACATCTTGAGTAATCCGTGTGACGATAAGCACTGGATCGTCTAAATTGGCTTTTAAAAATTCAACTTCTTTACTCGTTGCTTTGCCGGCCCGGATTGTTTGCTTACCAAGGCCAATTTTAATGCCAGTCCTTTCAAACCATCCATACACCGATTCCAATATTTCTGGACGCAAATCATTTTCTTTCTCCAATAAATAAGGGGGAAGCGCGAAGTAGGAGGATTCGTGAAATATAGGGCTGCCTGCGAATGACCTTTCAACGGTATCTCCCTCATCTATATAAGCTGTCCGCGAAATGTGAATAACAGGTTGAAGCGGCTCTATATTTAAATGCCCTGAGACTTTCTTCGGACAAGGCATCACTGAGATATCGTTGACCTGTATTTGCACACTTTTTCCTTTTTGGCGAAGTTCTTCTGCGAAACCATACAACTCGGTTTCTACCTTTGTATCTTTTCTGTCTGCAACAAAAGTGCCTCGCCCCTGTTGACGTGTCAGATAACCGGAGGAGACTAAATCACTAATTGCTTGTCGAACCGTCGTCCTACTCACGTTATATTGCTTTGCAAGTTCTGGTTCTGAAGGAATCAAAGACCCCCGCTCTAACTTCCCAGTTTCCATCTGGTTAAGAAGGCTCATTTTAAGGTGATGATATAGAGGAATACTTGTTCTCATCATCATTACCCCCTTCCTATTCATCATCATTTATCAAGGAAAAGGTTAAGTTTGTAAAAAACCCGCACTATCCGACTTGCAGTAACGTTACTACAAGTGATTACAACAAAAACTGTAATGAAGAAACTAATCATTACAAAGTCACGAGCAAGAATTTTCGCTTTTTACTTAACCACCTTAGATAAACGACATAAAACTGTCTTGACTCAGTCATTAAGTT
>JAKADF010000521.1 GCA_021820805.1 Bacillota bacterium | reverse complement strand
AAAAATGGGAGATATATGGAGGGTTTTTTCGCCTTATTATGATTTTTTGTATATTTCATACTCGATACTCTTTCTCATTTTATTCTCATTGATAAAATAATACCTCCATAAACCTCCCACAAATCCGTATGAAATGAAGATGCATCACCAAATTCTCCTCTCTCCCCCTCCTGTGGATGCCGTTGTTGACGCTGAGAACATAAAAAGGTAATCAATAGTAATTCAAGTCTATATTAGTCGGTCAAACTCTCCAACACATGTCTATAAACCTCGTAGTCACTTTGCGAAAACAAGACCATGCTGACCTCTTCTACTGTTGTAGGATGCATCAAGAAATCCCGAACGGTCGTCATAGCAATATCAGCCGCCCATTCAATTGGACAACCATAAACTCCAGTGCCAATAGACGGAAATGCTATACTTCGTATGCCATGTTTGTCTGCCAGTTGCAAGGAATAGTGATATGCGTTGCGTAATAACTCGTCTGGATTATCAACGCTACGGTAAATCGGACCTACAGTGTGAATGACATATTTTGCATCCAAGTTGTACCCTCGTGTGATTACTGCCTGTCCCGTAGGAAGCAAGCCCTGAGTATCCTTAAGACTGGTGCTTTTGATTCTTCTACATTCCTCCAATAATTTTGGACCTGCGGCTCGATGTATGGCTCCGTCTACACCCCCTCCGCCAAGCAACATACTATTGGCGGCATTTACAATCGCCTCGGTTTTTTGCGTAGTAATGTCTCCCTGTAAAACTGTGAACTTCTTGTCGTTGATTTCAATGGAATACATGGTGTTCTTTAGCCTCCTTCTCACGAAATTATCCCTATTATTGTTTGTACCGATCAGAAAGTTCCTTGATATAAACAATATCATTATTAAATGCCTCTTTAGTAGCACGAACATGTTGAGTTTCAGCAGGTTGGCTGTGACCCGTCATCCAACGGCAAGCCTTTTCGAACAATGCATTGACCGTCGCTAATTCGTAAATGAAATCGCCTGTAATTCCAGTTACCCTGGTAAATTTTATATTTGGCTCATACCGCTGTATCACAGAGTTAAAGAAGCCTTGTTCCACAATTAACTCGCACCAAGTTCGTATGTCCGCATATGCCTTTTTTAAGGACTCCTCCAGCACATCACCCACGCATGCTTTTGAATTTATCCTTGGTTCTTGGTCCTTTAGCTTTCTCGTTATATCCTTGAGAGTCTCCAACCTGCCACTAAAGGTCTCGGACACAATTCCCTTGTTGAAATTATCGAACTCATCCACTTTGAAAAACTTGTTTTCTATGTTCTTTGTTTTGGCACAGGCGTTATACAAGTAATAGTAAAACATTATGTTGTGCGTAAAGACCAAGACCTGCCTGTCCAAAGACAATTGGTAAATCAACTTTGCAATCAACTCTGATCGTTTGTAGTCCATTGAAGTAACAGGATCATCAAAAAGAACAGAATTCAAATTCCTCCGCATAGTCAAATCTGTTGCAAATTCAACCAGAGCAATTGCCTTTTGTTCGCCTTCACTCATGATATTCGAAACCTTATATTCCTCAGAAACCACGTATTTCTTCCGAACCGTTTGTCCTTTTTGTGAATTGAGCTTTAAACTCACATTTGTTACATGAAGCTCTTGTGCGAAACGATTGAAAGTTTCAATGTATGTACTCTGTATAATTTCCCTGAATGCTTCTCCTTGCTTTTGCGTCAATGAATTGGTAGAAAATTTTTTGCTTGCCTTCGTATACTCTGTTATCAAATCGCTGAATTCAAACCATTCTTCTAACAACGGTAGTGAGACATGTAGCTTTTCATTCCGCTCTACCACTTTTCTTAAATCCTTACGTGATGCGACAATCCCACTTATTTCTGTCCCGCTTTTCTGAAGATTACCCACACGTTCATCTATCAGTGAGATTTCTTGAGTAATTTCTTGCGTCAAACCCTTAACGTCCAATACGACTGCATTTGGGACATGAGACTTTCTCCTAAGATGCTCGGTAAACAATTCTTTATTACGTGTGATTAATTGAATAGATGCTTTTAACCGTTCAGTAAACTTCTCATTTTCAAACAAAGTCAACTCTTCTTCAGTCAACGTTATAACAACTCTCGTTAAGTCATGTCGCAGTAACTCCTTTTCGATAGAGTCCTGTGCGTTCTTTGTACTATGCCCGACATGCTCGTAGTATCTTCCTACCAAATCCGTACTGCCTGAATCGTATGGACGACCACAAAAAATACATGGTGCTCCCTCTGCTACTTGATTTATGTGTATAGAGTCATAATATTTCTTGCCTGCTTGTATGAAAGAAAACCACTCATCGTTAATCACGTCTAAAAAGGCGATGCTACGTCTAAAAGCCTCGTTAAATGCTTTCTCATCTTGATTCTTTTGTTCATATTCACTAATCAGCTTGTTTACTTTATCAATATTCTCTGCAGTTAACGTTACCGCCAATTGTTCAATCGAATGTTTTATGGCTTCAAGCTTGGCTCTCTGCGCTAACAATATTTTGACTTTATCTTTTGGATTTGACGATTCCAGTTCTCGAATTTCGTTGTCTAACCGTAAAATAGTTTCATCGTACATCTCATTATGCGGGTAATGAGTATGAAGATAGGTCTTCAAATCACTGAAATGAGGTACTTCTTTCATAATTTTATCGAGATCATTTCGAAGCGAATCAAATGATGAATCTGCAAAAAGATTACTCTGTTTTAATTTTTCTCTTTCAATAACCTGTGAGGTTTCTTTTCGTAAAGCATCCAACTGTTCTGACATTTCCTGAAACATATCG
>JAKADF010000520.1 GCA_021820805.1 Bacillota bacterium | reverse complement strand
GATACCCAAATATGTTCAAGAGAAAGTGTGTCATGAATTCTGACAACTCTAACTTTGGTAATATCAGGACAAATGCAAGTCTTTACGGCAGCTTGAATTGCTGATTTGTCATCTTTAAGTACCATTGGCAATTTGATAGTCGCCATCGATGTTGATGTCAGCGAATTCGCATATCCTTTAACCCTGTCAATCTGTGATTCGAGTGCTGCCGTGGTCACATCTGCGAGTCCAATCCCCGCTGCATTGCCGTCTGTGTATTCCGAAAGACGGAGTACTGCAATTCTGGTAACCTTTAACTCCCCGGAGACCAATTCATTCGGAAATCTTCCTGTAATATTCGGATCCATACCAACACCGCTTTTGTCCTTGCCAATTCTATCTACAACCAACACATCCAGAGGATTAAATAATATCTTTGGCATCATTCTCCGAGCTTTTTCCAAAAGCAACGGTTCCTGTTCCTGAATTCGACTAGCGGGAATGGCCGCAATGTGAGCTGTTTCATCGAATGCGTTCTCGAGCACACCCACGCCAAACAAAACAGGATAACGTGCCAGGATGGCTGAAGATAAATCCTTGATATGGTCGACCATGTGCGCAAATCCTAATGCGTGTGTAGTATCTGCTCCAATTTGTTTGCCAAGCCCTACTACAAGCATTTTTTGCAGTCCTGATTCAATTTCTCCGTGAAAAGAAGTGTGCGGCTTAATTCTGTTAATGACGATGATGCCATCCGCTCCTGCTGCATAACGATCTAGGTACACCGGTAACCCGCAGTCTGAAATACCATTTTGCGACACTTCCATGGTTGCTAGGATTTCTGCGCCAACAGAAGATTCCGTCACACCTAGATGACTTAACATTGCTAGTTGACCTTCCGCCGTTGCTCCACCATGGCTGCCCATTGCCGGCACAACGAATGGATATGCACCACGTCCCTTAACTAAATCAATCACCGTTTTTACAATCTCCGGTAGATTTGCAACTCCACGAGACCCAACGCCAATAGCAACTCTCATCTGTGGTTGAACACAGTCAAGTACTCCAGAAGTGATAACCGCATTTCGGGTTGCCACACTCACATTGGCAACACTACTATGTTCGAAATTTTGCCGAACTGGCACCATCCGCGGTAAAGGTACATCCTTGAGTAAATTACTGAGGACATCCACCTATTTTTCCCCCATTACTAAATGCTTACCTTCCCCACTTACTTGCCGTGAACAGGATTTTGAAGTGACAAAAACCCTTCTATATTGCAGCCAGCTACGTCCCCGGCACGTATTACAACCGCTCCAGGAGTTCCAGTGGAAATAATATCACCGGGTAATAACGTCATCACTTGAGAATGGAACGACACTAAAAACCATGGAAGAAAGGTCATATTAGAGATCACATTTTCACGGTGTAAGTGCCCATTTAAATAGGTTCCAACTTTAACGCTGTTCAAGTCTTCAATTTCATCACACGTTAACATCTCCGGTCCAAAGCTGAAAAACGTATCAAAGTTCTTTGCTCGAGTAAGAAAACGCGGGTTTTTCGCTAGGATATCTTCAGCTGTCATATCAATAACCGGCGTAAAACCTGCTACGAATGATGGAGCCTCAGACACGCTTACGTTTTTGCATACGCGCCCAATAATAATTGCAATTTCCGCTTCCGCCGTAACCCGCTGTGACTGTTCTGGCAAATATATTTCGTCACCGGATCCGATTATGGTCGTGTCGGCCTTCATAAAACTAGCAGGTTCCTCTGTCGGTGCGATTGCCTTTAAATCTCCCGCGTGCTCCCGATAGTTCAAACCAATACCCCATATTTTCCGCGGGTGCCGATAAAGCGGGCCAAACTGAGCGCCTGAAACAGGCTTACTATGCGCTTTTAATATTTTCAGTTCTTCCGATGTAACGACTGACATACGTTCCTTTATTTCATCAAGGCGACCCTGGTTTATGAGTGTAAATAAGTCAAGTGGAAAATCCGTCTCCCATACTTGATTGCAAGCTTGAAGCGTAACTACTCTATCGTCGATTCGAATAGCGAGCGTTTCATTTTCACCATTTTTCAATGTAACAAATCTCATTTTTCTGCCTCCTTAATTGGCCCTTAAAGTAAAATTTGTCAACATGAAGCACAACTGTTCCAATGACCGTTCTGCTCACTTTGCAGTCAGAAATTCTAACCTTGCATTCACGCCCTAAGCCAATTTTTTAAAAGATGTTATAAACTAGTACAACATATCAGCTTATTTCTTCTTTTTTTATTTCATTTATCGCAATTGTTCTCATAATGTGAAGTATTCAACTTGAAGTTGAATACTCCTTCCAAAAAACACTTTTGCAAAATGGATACATCACAACTTTTGCTAAAACTGTTGAATGTTTATATCCATAAATTAGCTTAATGTGTTGCAGCCAATATTTGCTGCATTTTATTTCTCACAAGGGGATAAAATTTATTTTTGCATCAATTGTATTATTACCTCTGAAAAAGTCGGTACCTGGACAAGTTTTTAACTGGGATATTGGAACCCTCCATCCGTTTAGATTTTTATTAATGTTTTCGTGGAAAGTCGAATTATGCGGATTGCTTTGTCTTCAAATCATGTACCGCCTAGAAAAATCAATCTTAGAAACGCTCTTCTCCTTCGAAAACAATCTCGAATTCCTGCAAAGGGACAATGACGAAAAGAGCGGCTCGAACTGAACTGTCAGGCGAGTCGCTCTTTTTACCGGTTATTATTGTTGGTTCATACAAACAACTTTCACTGAACCCACTGGAATTCTATATTAGTCACTTTCAAACTAA
>JAKADF010000519.1 GCA_021820805.1 Bacillota bacterium | reverse complement strand
TGTCTAAACGACAGGTGGTCTGTTGTCATAACACTGCCAACAGTGTCTTCCTTGTATTGAAGCAGCGTCTGAATTGCTACAGAAGAAGCAGGGCGCATAAGCGCCTAAAATTTCTGCTGTAGTTTCTTCTTCCAATTCCTCGATGATGTCTGCAGCCTCATCAGGCGGCATTTTTTCGAGGATTGCAGCAGCTTCTTGAACAGTGAGTTGTTCGACCACAGATACCTGTGCTTCAGTCTCCAGTTCTTCAAGTACGTCCAACTTGGTCTCTTCATCGAGAGAAGTAAAAACATCGAGCTGAGACTTCGTATTTAAATCCTCCAATATGTCTGCCAAATCGGAAGGATGCATTGTTGACAGTTTTGAGGAAACCTTTGACAAGCGAATCTCATCCTGCTCAAAGCTCACTGTTTCAACCTCGTCCCATAATAACAGGTTGGATGGAATGGAGATGTTAAATGGCTTGAGTATTTTTTTTGCTGGTTTTGCCACACCGAGCCTTCGGAGTAAACCTTCAAAACCCACATCTACTGCTACAACGTATGTTCCTCCTGACAAGGTAGCAAGCCGTACGTCGTTTACACGCACAAGTTTTCTGCCATCGAGGTCAATAAGCTGCTTGTCTAATACACGTTTGGCAACCATAAATATGCTACCTGTGTGACAGGAAACCTTGGCTGAGTCTATGCATTCAATTCGGTACTGTGATTTCACCTTTTCGATATGAATGGAATCAAAGGAAACAAACCACGAGTCGTTTCTATTGCGTAATCGTACAGAGATAACTTTAGGGCGGATGGCATTTGCATCTACAACAAGATCTTTTAACCGACCAATAAATTCATTGGTTGGTGTGTAAACCGAATTTCCAAGAACACGACTCAAATAAAAGGTCGACCCAATTTTCATCGCGATCCCCCTTTCTCATAATGGTTTGACTATGAAACGTACGACCCAACGTACTCCATAATACTAAATGTTTAAGTAACATCGGAGAATACTCGACTAGAATATGCTATAACGGCGAACGTTCTTTATGTATTGGATACTGTGCGCACTTTGTTAACCAAGGGTAAAGGGATAACGAGTTGATTTATCCAGACTTTGTGCGTAAAATCTCTTCCTTTCACTATCACTTTGTTTTCGTACACTTGCACATACAGTCCCTCACTATCGCTGACAGGGATATGATAGGCGTGAACTGGATTACGAACTGAGGAATCATTCAGCACTATAAGTCCATCATGATAGTTGATTTGAGTTTGCTCACGAAGGGTTTCATGACTGTGTCCAGAGAAAAAAATAACCGGATGTTTTTTCAGGATGCGATGCAACTTTGCGGAATTAATTATGTAAGTCGTATTTCCAACATCTTGATATAGCATGGGTTGATGCAAAAATACAAAAGTTGGTTGATTGGAAGGATAACTTTTAAGTGTTTTATCTAACCATTTCAACTGAACGTCAGAAAGAATTGGGTTATCGTAATTCCAGCGATTAGTGATACGTGATTGTTCCGAGCCTAACATAATGAAATGGTATCCTTGAATCCATTTATCGTAGTAAACATTAAGTGTCTTGGTGTTTTGGAGAAATCGGTGGATGCACTGTGATTCTGTTACACCATTAGGAAATGAGCGAATATTCATTTTGCCGTTTTTGTCCTGAAATGCTGAATAGAATTCATGGTTTCCAATCGTGAACAGTGTACACATCGGATGCGGGTTTTGGTGTAAGACTTTATTCATGCAATCGTAATCAGATTGTGTACCAGTTACAGTAAGGTCGCCATTAATGACTAGAGCATTTTGAGTCTGGTTAATGTGATTTAAATCAATTAATGCGTTTGCAAATTTAAAGTCAGCTTCTTTGTCATGGTAAGGATATCCTTTGTAATCCTTTCCCGAGCGCAGATGGATGTCACTGATGACACTGAATGTTAATCTTGGCAAGTTGCTTTGGTTTTGTTGCACAGTCATTGTGTCTTTGGTTATTGAATGGTGAGTGATTAGAGATAGCGTAATAAGGCTGGATAGTAAAAAAACTGCGATAGGTTTTTGCCTGTTCAAAATAGGGCTTCCCTTTCTAGAAGAAAGTCAGGATTCATCGTAGTATTTAATAATAATTCCCAATTAATTATGAAACTTGCATGTCCAAAGACTGTAACGTGGGTAAAATGCGCTCATAGAGAGCTAGAGGCTTTCAATTATGTGTACTTTGCTTTGTTTGTAACTAACGAGAATTTGACAGAAAAATCATTGGGAGTTTGAGCATGTCCAATGACTGCATAAGTGTGCTAAAAAGCAATGAAGCTGGGTATGTAGCGCATTTGTATTCTTTATGACTCATGTTGGGAGTTCTTCACGACATGAGTCGTTTGCCTGTTTTAATCCAAAGTGGGTGGTTTATCATTTGTTTGAGCCGATTGTTTAATAAAATTTATTAATTGAGCGTTTTGCAGAATGAAGTTTTTTGATAAAGCAAAAAAAGAATTATTACTGAGTTATAGAACACAACTTACATTTTTTATAAGGGCACTCTAATTTTTTAGCACTTCTCTGATATCAAAACAGCGTTAACTTTAAGCAACTTTTTGTACACTAATTGCCTTTTTAACTGCTAAGGCAGATGCCAGTAAAACTATGGCGTTAATGTAAACATGAGTTGTCACTTTGTCGATACCACGGACATGAGCATCATTTGCAGTGAGATTCTTTTTTAGCCGTGAGTTACATCGTTCAACCGTTGTTCGTTCATTGTAAAGTTCTTTCCAGCCTCTTGTATTTCTGTGCGGGTTCGAGTAGCGGCGCACATCT
>JAKADF010000518.1 GCA_021820805.1 Bacillota bacterium | reverse complement strand
GAGTATATTAAAACATTGTGTCAGCGATACCTTGATGAACATGCAAATGAATATAGTACAATTATTTTCACTCATTGGGCCTATGAGGATATTAATGGGCGTGATACTCTGCTGCTATCCCATCCCCAAGCTATAGTAGTTGAAAAGACAGCTTATTCTGGATTGAACGATACCGTGAAAGAATTGTTAAGTGAACGGGAAATCGAAGAAGTTCATCTTGCAGGCGTGCATACGGAATTGTCTGTGTTGGCCACAATGTTTGCTTGTATCGACGAGGGATACGAGACGAAGATACTTGAACCATTGGTTGCTGCGTATCATGGGCTCGGATGGGACGCCATGCGTATCGCAAGAGTTGCGATAGGGAAAGAGAATATCCTTCAAGTTGGCGGCGGCGGCGTTTACACATAAAGTCCGAAAGGTATTCGTGACTTGTTATGAATAAACCTGTCTATCACCAACAAGTTATCGCTTTAATGCTATGAAGGAGGTAGAGCCAAAATGACCAAATCACAAAATTATCCTAATAATAATGGGTTAACTCGCAGGCAATTTCTGACTTATGTGCTAGGTGGCACTGGTGCATTTATGGCTACCATGCTCGGTGCCCCGTTGGTTGTCAGTGCCTTAGACCCTGTTCATAGGGAGTCTGGTGGGGGATTTTCAAAAACCACCTGGAAAGTTTCAGATTTCAACGACAAACTTCCAACTCATGTAAAATACATGGAGGAAATTGGTGATGGTTGGAACTCAAAGAAAATTGAAAATGATGTTTATGTCATTATTCGAGATAACAAATTGATGATTATGTCCCACGTGTGTACTCATTTGGGTTGTCACGTAGATGGTTCGGAGCAAAATGGGAAACCAATTAGTGCAAAGTATGACAATGGAAAAGAATGGTTTGAATGTCCGTGCCACGGTAGTCTTTACAATGTATATGGGGTGCAGACACCATCCTCACCTGCTCCGCGGCCACTTGATCTTTATCACTACCGAGTGAATGCGAATGGGCAAATTGAAGTTGGATCATCCTTCCAAAGAACTGATAAGACATGGTCAGATAATCCAAATCCAGATATTAAGAGTTGAACAATGAATGCAAGTTGAAAGAAGCTGGGGGTGAACCGAATGAAACAAGCTCGAAGAGGTGCTTTTACAGCCAAAGGATTGTCCATATCTTTATCTTTCTTCCTGTTTGCGCTTATCCTGTGGATAATCGGATATTTTGCCTTACCAAATAAGAATACACATCGGGATTTAGCTGCAAACCCGCCAATTGAGTCCTCAGCACAAACAACAAGTACTGGTGGAAATGCCGCGGCATCTGGTTCGAATGCATTCTATTCTTTAGGGAGCGGCAATACATTGAACCTGGCTTTGGAATCTGGTTCAAGTACTGCGAACTCAGGACTGAATTTCAATGGTTACTATAATGGACAACTTGTTATAACGGTCCCTACAGGTTGGAAAATTTCTATTACGTATAAAAATACGGAATCAATGATGCCACATAGCTTAGGTGTTACGGATTGGGCGGACCATAGCGGAGGGTCAGGTAGCTTTAAGCCTGCTTTTACTGGTTCAATCCCATCAGATTTTACACAAGGGATCACGAAATCAAGTGCACCAACAACAATTAGCTTTGTTGCTAATAAGTCCGGTAAATATGGAATCGTCTGTGGTATTCCCGGACACGCCGCAGGAGGCATGTGGGATGAACTAGATGTATCATCCTCTGTTAAGGCGCCAACCATTAAAACACCAAGTGGTGTAGTGACTGTTCACTAACTTGGAAAGAAGACAGTTGTGCATTATGCAGTAGAAAGATACCGCTGACTATGACGATACGTGGATCTCACGATGTCGCCATAGTCAGCGGTTATTTTTCATCATCTGGTGAAAGAAGATAGGTTTATTGAAAAGTTTAATCCTTGAAGGGATACTGTTTTCAAACGCGCCGTAAAACCCCTTGCTTTAGCCATAGGGATATAAGGCGCTCACCGTTAGGTGAATCTTTTCTCTCCACACGAGATAATAGATAACATCGATGTATCTAATATTTTGTGCTATACTTTCTATGGTGATTCGCCATGAGTAGGGTTGTTGACTCAAACCACAATATTACGTTCGACTGTAAGTACCATGTTGTCTTTTGCCCGAAATATCGACGCAAAGTGCTTGTTGAACCTGTCGACACAAGGTTAAAGGCATTGTTTTTGGAGAAGGCAATGGAAGTTCGGGCTGAAATCGTCGAAATGGAAATCATGCCTGACCATGTTCACCTTCTCATCAGATGCGATCCGCAATACGGCATTCATAAAGTCGTCAAACAACTCAAGGGATACACTTCCAAGATTCTTCGCGATGAATTCAAATCCCTAAAAAGTCGGTTGCCTTCACTGTGGACGAATTCCTATTTTGTCGCCACAGTGGGTACTGTTCAGCTAGACGTGATCAAAAAGTATATCGAAGAGCAGAAATTGAGGTGAGAGCATGCGAAAAGCATACAAGTACAGGCTCTACCCCTCGGAAAAACAACAAGAGAAAATTGAGTTCACCTTGGAACGCTGTCGTTTGCTCTACAATCGCCTGCTTGCCTTTGAAAATCTAAATGTGCAGGGCATGGTGAAAAACCACCATCTTGCTAAAAGCATCGTTGATGCGTCTTGGAATCAACTCGTACAGTACACCACGTACAAAGCGGAAGAAGCTGGTCGCCGTGTCGTGCTGGTTGATCCCAAAAACACAAGTCAACTATGCTCGAATTGCGAGAAAATCGTCCCTAAGAAACTGACTGAGCGTGTACACAGATGCGAA
>JAKADF010000517.1 GCA_021820805.1 Bacillota bacterium | reverse complement strand
TCCCAATTCACCAAGAGGGAAACAGATCACAGAGCAACACACTTTGATCGTATCAGGAGACTGGAAAATGCGGCACGAATCGCTGTATTTTGCCTACGGTTCTTGCATGTCTGCCGATAGTTTCTTGTATACGTGCCCCAATGCTAGACGGTTTGGCGCTGGTGTGTTGCTTCATCATCGGCTGATGTTTGCGACGAACAAGCGCCGCCATTCGGATTACGGTGTTGCAACGGTTGTACGCGACAAGAAAGAAAAAGTCGTTGGAGCGCTTTGGCAGGTCAGCGCCAATGATCATAGGGCTTTGCGCCGGCGCGAAGGTGCGCCTTACGTGTATTCGGAACGGTGGGGAACGGTTGAAGCACTTTTGCCGTTAGGGAAAACAAACGTGAAAGTAAAGGTGCCGGTGTTTTATTACACGCTGAACGTTCCCTGGGTGATTCGAAAGCCGTCTGACTTTTATTTGGCGACGATTCGGCGGGGGTGGAAGGAGTTGCAGGTTTTGTAGATTGGTCCCCTGTTATCCCGATAAATGAGAGGTGATCTTCGTGAAGACTGTTCGTATTTGTTTATGGGAACATCGTTTTCGCAAGGGGTGGACGCAGGCAGAATTGGCGCGTCGAGCAGGATTGACGCAAGGATACATCAGTCAAATTGAACATGGGAAAGCCATCCCTAATTTACTCGTGGCAGAACGATTAGCGACCGTATTGGAAATTCCCATACAAAATCTGCTGAAGAAAGTGAGCGATGAACAATGAAAAAAATCGTGCGCATTAAGAAGCGTATTGCAATTTATCACGCAAACATCTATTGGCCATTTATCATTGTTACTCAAGTAATTATCACCTTTTGTACAGGAATGATACTAGCATGTTTGGCATCATCGAGAACGGCCCCCGATACCTCAATTTCTTCTTTGGTTCCAGTAGCAAATGGTATGGGGGACTACTATCTAACGGCTAAACAGATACCAGGGTATCTCTCGTTTTTGCCTTTATGGGCGATCATTGGAATAAGTGCATTTGGAGGAATAATGGCAACGTACGTTTTAATTCGACGTTTGTCTATCAGGGGTGATTAACTTAATTGCCGTTTGCCATGCTTTTGTCCAAAAGCGAAAAGGTATTAAGATCCCCCACGGAACTAGTATGAAGAAAACGAGCAGCGCATCTCTTGTGATAACTGGTACAGCGGCAAAAGAATTAGGGCCAATGACCGACATAATAAAACTGATATAAATAAGCAAAAACGCAGATTTCAATTTACTGGCAAGTGGATTTTTTGTTATAAAGGTAATGATCACCAGTAAAGTTAGAAGAACAGAAGATGCCAAATATAAAACCTTGAAGATACGAATTACTCCCACAGCCGAGAAGTTTGTTGTAATTTGGTGAGGAGGCTGAAGTGTTGAAAGTACACTAATCAATTGAGGAACATTGGGAATGCCTAAACCGATCGAATTACCGGAGGTGCCTGTAATAAACGTGTTTGGATAATGTTTAGCCACATAGTAGAGTATTTGATTTGCGTCTGATGGTAGATGAGTTCTGGTCCGAATATAATGTGCTTGATCTGCCAATGCCCAAAGACCAGCCCATATCGGTGCTGCTATGCTTGTTCCTTGCATGGGTGTCCACACGTTATTTGCATAGACCCAAACATAGGGAGAACCTGCTATCATGCTGACATCCGGCGTAACCCGCCAGGTCGATTTATGATTAAACTGCCAAGTAGGCCGAAAAAACATAAAGTCCGAATAGCTGCCACCCGAAGATCCCCATTTGATAAAAGAGGAATGTGATAGTTGCAGAGATGTAGGGATTGAATTAAAGCGTATTCCACCGACAGATACGATGTTAGGATTCGAGTCAACGCCTAAACTGCTACCGTAGTCACCCGAAGCCCAGAAAACAGGTATCTGCTGCGCTAATAGCCATGCAGTGGAGACAAAACTTGTTGGTTTCAACAAGTTTGATGATTTTAATAGAGATTGATGCGAGTTGGCGAAGTTATCTGGTTGTTTTAAGCCTATTGAACTCGACATAATGTTTGCATGAATGTCTTTGGCGTACTGCTCGATTAAGGGCATGTCGTTTGGAGAAGCCAGTTCGGCAATATAAATTTCAGCTAATGGAGCTACAGCGTGTATCCATTCAGCATCGAGCATCGTTTCCCCAGAGTATGATAGTTGAGGGCCCAGAACTCTAATTGTATGAATGTTTGCAGTGCTATTTTCGATATGCATGGTGTGATTAAACGTCGAAAAATCCTTTTGAGAATATCCTTGTCCATACTCAATTAAAAGGATTCGTTCACCCTTTCCATAATCGCCAAGGAGTTGAGCCTTAGGGATTTGAAACAACTTGTAAAACGTTGAGACAGTTAATGTTTTGGGGAATAAAAGTGTGCCGTTTAAAAATGATCGATTTCCTGGAGAAACAGAACTAGGGAATGGGGAATTCGATGAACCGGAATTTATGTTGAAAAAATCATAACCTTGGTAAATAACACCGGATAAGATACATACTGTTGCAAGGAGCGGCATAACAATGGCTCGTACAATACGAATGAATTTCACAAATGATTTTTTCATTGTTACGGTCTCCTAATGGCAAAATTCATTTGAAATAATTATAATCGTAATAATATGGTAAATACAACCTATTTTTGAGACAGACAAAAAAGAATTGAGGAAATCCAGACGATTCAGTGAAGGATGATAATCCTGAAATATTCATAGCTGTGTTAAGTGGTCGCTAAAAATGGGCAGAATAGGAAGTTACGGACTTAGAGTGGCGTGGACCCGGCGCTTTTGGCCCTAGG
>JAKADF010000516.1 GCA_021820805.1 Bacillota bacterium | reverse complement strand
ATGCTGATGGAGCGCGTACAGAAATATAATGTACCTGTTTACCTTCTTAGCACTGGGTGGGTTGCCGGCGGTTACGGAGAAACAGGTCGGATGCCTCTTGCCATTACACGCGAGTTAGTAAACCGAATTATTTCTGGTGAACTAAATGATGTTAAGACTAATCGTGACGATGAGTTGTGTATAAATGTACCTGTGTCTATTGAGGGTGTTCCAGACAAATATCTGCACCCAGAACAAGGGGTTGCGAATAGGGAAGTCTATGAAAGCCGTAAAAAAGAATTGGCTGAATCCTTTGCAGCTGTAATTGATGGGTTTTCCTTAGTTACACTCTAATATGATTTTAGGTTGAAAGTTGGACTCATCAGGGTTTTGAAGAGGTCGTCTGAAAGTCTCACTTGGCTTTTGGACGGCCTCTTTTTATTTTTGCAGAAGTATACAAAAATGGCCGAGGCGCATTTTTCTCGGCCTAGTTCAAGTTTAAAAGAAGAGTGGTTTAAACAAGCGTACCGGTAACTTTGCTCCCGATTCATACGAACTTTCATTCAAACGTACAAGGCAGTTTGCTTGTGCAAAACTAGACATAATGCCAGGTGATTGTGCAACTCTAGCATCTATCATGATTTTTCCATCAACGTGCCTTGCAATTGCACGTAAGATTCGTGTATGTTTAATCGGCTTGAGATGAATTTCATGCGAAAGCTCACCGATAACTGGGAACCCTTTGTCTTCTATCCCGAGTGTTTTTCGAATGGCTGGTCTAACAAGGGCTTCAAATTGAATGAAGCTCGCAGCTGGATTTCCAGACAGTGCAAAAACAGCAGTTTGTTCGATTTGGCTGATTACAAACGGGGAACCAGGCCGCATTAAAACTTTTTCCACGTCTAACTCACCGACTAAGTCTCGAATTGCTTTAGGAACATAGTCTAAGTCACCTGCAGAAACGCCGCCGGTCAGTATTACATAATCATGGTCTTTAGTATGACGAAAAATTGCCTCTCTAATTTTTAAAAGATCATCTTGTATGTATTCGATATGTGTGACACTGGCACCGTCTTCTGTCAGCGCACCCTCTAGGAACAATTCGTTTGCTCCATAAATTTGACCGCCTTTAAGCGGAGTTCTAACATCTTGAACAAGTTCATTGCCAGTGATAAGAATGCAAATTCGCGGTGAGACAGACACATTAACTGTATGTACACCAAAAGTTTTACATACAGCAAGCTCTGCCCCGGTTAGTCTCGTACCTTTCTGAATAAGCACTTGACCGTACTTTCCGTCCTCGCCCGCAGATTGAATGGATTCCCCAACCTCGATGAACTTTAAAACTTTTACCTGATTATTTGGCAGCTCCTCGCACCACTCAAATCTTGCAATTGCATTTGCACCCTGTGGAACAGGAGCCCCTGTCATGATTCTTGCAGCTTGACCCTGCTCGACAAAGCCGTTTGGTTCATCTCCTGCAATAATTTTACTTGTAATCGTTAGCACGTTTCCGTTTTCCTTAAGGTCCTCTGACCGGACTGCAAATCCGTCCATCATGGCTCTGTTAAAAGGCGGGACATTTTGCATAGCGACAACATCTTCTGCGAGATAATGCAAGAAGGCCTTTGATAAATCTATTGATACCGCTTTTTGGCTGACTGCTCTGTTCATTGCGGCTTGTTTTGCCTCGTCGAATAGGTGAATTGGCTTCACGATACACTCCCCGTTTCCTTCATCTTGCTCCATGTACATCTTAACTCTATAAGCATACAGTACTCACTTCTTCTTTGTCTTTTCACATTCATTTATGATACGCTTTCTGCATTAACGGGATTTAATTTTGCATCAGGGTTTAAGAGTACATCAAATATTAGACGTTAGGTGTGATAATCTATGGCAAAGCAGTATCCAACTGCTCCTGAAATGGGGCTTCAAGACGGCTCCCGCTATGAAGCTGTTGTACATACAAACGTGGGTGATTTCACGATAGAGCTTTTTTCAAAAGAGGCTCCGGTAACGGTAAATAACTTTGTGTTTCTTTCACGTGAAGGT
The DNA here is from genome assembly GCA_021820805.1 of Bacillota bacterium. The sequence continues at coordinate 790 of JAKADF010000516.1, read as the reverse complement.
TTCTATGAGAATGTTGTATTCCACCGCATTATCCAGGATTTCATGATTCAGACAGGTGATCCAACAGGTACTGGTTCAGGCGGCCCAGGGTATCGGTTTCAAGATGAGCTGCCGCCGTCAGTACAGTATGAACCAGGGATTGTTGCGATGGCAAATGCAGGTCCGAATACAAATGGATCGCAATTCTTTATTTGTACTGGAGAAAGCAGCAAATATTTAAACCGCTCACCGAATTATACCGTGTTTGGCCGCGTTGTTTCAGGTATGGATATGGTACAAAAAATTGCTGCAACGCCGGTTGGACGTTCTTTTTCAGGTGAAATGAGCAAGCCGAAGGAAGAAGTAAAGATGGAATCAGTCGAAATTATTCAATTTGATGCATAATCCCTAAAAGAAGGAAGCACATCGGGGGTAAACAAAGTGGAACGGGAAACTATAGTTCAACATCTTGGAGAGATGTTGGAGATGGGATTGTTTATCGATCCGCTTTTAGTAAACACAATTTGGAGATTTGCAGAGCCTCAAGTTAAGGACTGTGCGTCACAAATGGTTGAAGGTTTGCTATCCCGCTTTGCTGATTTGGAATTTGTGTCACGAGAACTGGAGGATTTTCCATATACGGAAAGTTTGGCCCGCTTCTGCCTGCACAGCACTGTGGTGGCTACTGCTTGTTTGATTTCTCACGAGGAGACTGGGGCGGTTTATCCAAACCGTATTGATGTGGAACGTGCCAGTGAAAAGATAGAACGGTTTTTGATGCAAAATGGGATAGCCAACTTATATAAAATTT
>JAKADF010000515.1 GCA_021820805.1 Bacillota bacterium | reverse complement strand
CTTTCTGAATCTCCTCATCAGTTAGTCCATTCGCGGCTACATCCGAACAAATCTCATTTATTAATTGCAGCACGTCCCGCATATGCTCGCGAGATGTTCCTGCATAAATGCCATATAGTCCACAATCCTGATAAGCTGAATGAAATGAGAAAACAGAGTATGCCATGCCGCGCTCCTCACGAATCTCTTGAAACAATCGAGAACTCGACGTATTACCAAGTGCATTATTTAAAAGAATGAGCGGATATAATCTTTTGTCTCCAGCTTGTAGACCAGGTACACATAAGCCAACATGAACTTGCTCAATATCTTTTTGCCGTACAGCAATTGCTTGCCGAAATTCTGGTCTAACCAGTTGAGGCAAACCCTGGTTTAGAGAGCGCTCTGCACCGTTAAACAAACGTTTCACTTCTGAAAGCGCCTTGTCTTCAGCAATATTACCTGCTATTGAGACAACCATTCGATCTGGAGAATAATGAGTATTTATGTAATCGAACAAATCTTGCCTTCTAAAACTCTGCAAATTGCTTTCTTCACCTAAAATCGTAAAGCCTAACGGGTGATCTCCGAAAACTTCTCGGGATAATACATCCATAACGAGTTCATCAGGCGTATCTTCGTACATTCTGATTTCTTCTATGACAACCTTTTTTTCTTTTTCCAGCTCGTCTTCACGAAATGTCGACTGAAACAACATATTAGAGAGCGTATCTATTGCAGTCTTAAAATGCTCATCGAGTACACGGGCATAAAAACACGTGTACTCTTTTGAAGTGAAGGCATTTACCTGGCCGCCTAATCCATCAAAAACTTCTGCAAGTTCCCGTGCACTATATTTATCTGTACCTTTAAAAAACATGTGTTCAAGAAAATGGCTTATGCCATTCATTTTTTTGGATTCAAATCGTGAACCAGTTCCAACCCATATACCAATACTTACAGATCTCATGGCAGGTATATGTTCTCCGACAACGCGGATTCCATTTGAAAGTACATAACGATAACTCACAGCACAGCCTCCTTGGCTAAGCCTCAGTCGCATTACGCGTCCATATACAGGCATAGCCACACTATAGCAAAATTACCGCTCTGCACTCAAGACTGCAGGCGGTTTTATCGCTCGTTGTTCCGAAACAACTGCATCCACAGTCTTTATGCAGTAACCTTCATTCTTTAGCATTCGAATGATTCGCGGCAGGGCTTCAACAGTTGGTGCCGTTGGGTGCATCAGAATTAAGGCTCCTGGTTCAAGCCCTTTTCGCACACGTTCCACGATTACATCAGGATGAGGTCTTTTCCAATCGACTGTGTCTGTCGTCCATAATATTGTATACATATGTTGATCTTTCGCGATTTTAACCAAACGATTGTCATAAGAACCCGATGGCGGTGCAATACATTTTATCTCCATGCCGAGCTGGCGGAATAAGGTTTCCCGGCTTACAAGAACCTGTTTAAGCAACTCACCGTCCGAAAGTTTTCGCATATCTGGATGGCCGTAACCATGACTGCCTATATCATGACCATCCTCAACAATTTTCCGCGCCAGATTACGATGCTTGTTTACCCAATCTCCATCCAAAAAGAACGTAGCTTTTACATGTTCATCTGCAAGCGTCTTCAACATAGCGGGTATATACTCCTCGCCCCATGAAACATTTATCATGAGGCTGGCAGACTTTTCATCTTTCGGTCCCCTGTAAATTGGTTCTGGCTGTAAATCGCTTAGACGGACCTTTGGCGGATTCTGCACCCAAACCAAATGGGTTTTCCCATCAGCAGCTTCTTTCGTTAACTCATCGCTTTGAGTTTTATCTATTTTCCATCCAGCAAGGCCTGGCACTGCATGCCATACCCGATCTATTCTCGCGTCAACGCCGGATGCACCGAGCGTCTCTTGGAATTTCGAATACTGTGCTTCACTTGTTGCTCCATATACCGGAGTTATCCATCCAGCATTACTTGAAATCCCTAACAAGAATAGTGCACAGATAGCACTAAGCCGTTTCGTTAAACCGAAATTCATGGTTAGTTCATCCCTCCACATGTCACAAGCAAAATGATTCTGCTTCAATGTAGAGTACCCGAAAAATAAATAAAACCTCCGGGGTATGCGGAGGTTTTTGAATATAAACACCAAACCGAAACTATTGTATTACGCCTGGCTTGCTGTTTCACTATGGTTTTGGGTTTCTTTTAGAACTTCTTTTCGTGACAAATTTAATCGGCCTTGATTATCAATTTCAGTTACTTTCACTGATATTTCGTCGCCAACGCTGCAAATATCCTCGACTTTGTTTACACGGTTTACATCAAGCTGAGATATATGCACTAGTCCTTCCTTTCCCGGAAGAACCTCAACGAAAGCACCATACTTCTCTACACGGGTAACCTTACCAACATAAGTCTTTCCTACCTCGACTTCTCTGGTAATATCTTCAATCAGCTTCTTGGCACGGCTTGCCCCAACAGAATCTGTAGCGTTAATAAAGACTTGGCCATCTTGTTCAATATCAATTTTAACGCCAGTCTCTTCAATTATTTTATTGATGACTCTGCCGCCAGGTCCGATTACATCACGAATCTTATCAGGATTAATGCGCAGTGTTATAACCCTTGGCGCATATTTAGACAAATCCGACCTCGGCTCTGAAATAGCAGCCATCATTTTTTCTAAGATAAACAAGCGGCCCTCGTGCGCCTGCTGCATAGCCTGTTTCATAATTTCTCTCGTAATCCCAGAAATCTTAATATCCATTTGTAAAGCAGTAACACCATTTGATGTTCCGGCAACTTTAAAGTCCATATCGCCAAGATGATCTTCC
>JAKADF010000514.1 GCA_021820805.1 Bacillota bacterium | reverse complement strand
TCCAATGATATAAATTAACCCCGGTAAATTAATACCGGGGTTAATTTATATCAGAGCAGCATTTTTATTGATTGATTATCAATCGCCAGATTCTATTTCGAAAGCAGTATGTATCTTATCTGCTTTTTGAGTACTGACCTTTGGAGGACTATCTATATAACGGTCGACGGGAATGGAAAGTTGTTTTACATCAAGAGCTCTTTCTGCTGCTGCCTTTGGTACATTTAGAGCTTCGCATGCATCCTTTAGGCTAAGATTATGAGCAAGTGCGTGTTTTACAACTTTTGCTGCTGTTTCATATCCAAGCTCTAGATTCAGTGCGGTTGCTAGTGACAATGAATTATCAGCATAATGCAAACATCTCTCTTCGTTAGCTGTGATGCCTTCAATGCACTTGTCTGAAAAAACGTCGACTGACTCTGCAAGAATATGTATTTCATGCAAGAAGTTAGCTGCCATAACAGGCATCATAACATTTAGTTCCAACTGGCCGGCGGCACCTGCTTGTGTGACAGTCGTATCACATCCAAGCACTTGGAAAACTACTTGGTTTAGCAACTCTGCCATAACGGGATTTACTTTGCCCGGCATTATGGAAGAACCAGGTTGAACAGCTGGTAAATTAATTTCTGCAAGCCCTGTACGAGGGCCGGAAGAAAGTAGGCGCAAATCGTTCGCAATGCGGCCGAGTGCGTTCGCTAAATTACGAATGGCACCGCTTACGAGTACAACTTCATCCGGATTTTGGTTGAATGTAAAAGGATTCTTTGGCAGGCAAAAATCGAGACCAGTATACTGAGAAATATAGTTAACTGAACGCTCTGCAAACCCTTTTGCAGTGTTAATGCCTGTCCCAATAGCATTCCCGCCCATTCCAATGGCGAGTAGGTTTGCCGCAGCTTGCTCAAGCCAGTGTCTGTGGCGACGAATATTATCTGCATACGCAAGAAACTCGTCACCTAGACGCATAGGAACAGCATCTTGTAAATGAGTTCGGCCTGATTTTGCTATATTCATAAACGCTTGTGCCTTACGATCTAGAGCGTTTTCAAGCTTTTCGAGTGCAGGGTCTAATTTGTGCGCCAATAGTTCCATGCCGGCAATTTGCATTGCCACATGAATCGTGTCATTTGTTGACTGAGATTTATTTACATCGTCATTCGGGTGGATTAACGTTGTATCCCCGCGTTTTCCGCCGAGAATTTCGGCAGCTCTCGATGAAATAACTTCATTGACGTTCATATTTTGGGACGTTCCAGCACCGGCCTGATAAACATCAACTTGGAACCAGTCGTTAAACTTGCCATCTATGACTTCCTCGGCTGCTTTACAAATTGCATCTGCTTTCTTGTTGTCTAAAACGCCTAAGTCCTTATGTGCTTTTGCCGCAGCCCATTTAATAATCGCTTGAGCGCGAATAAACGCAGGCTGAAGATGTAAACCGCTTATCGGAAAGTTGACAATTGCCCGGGCAGTTTGAGCACCGTAATAGGCTTCAGCAGGAATTTGAAGCTCGCCAAGAGAATCGTGAACTGTTCGCATATTTGCGGACATAATGAATCCCCTCCCAAAGTGGTGATTTGAAAAATAAATGTCCACATCTTTCCCCCTATAGTTTAGCAAAACCTAAGCCAGGTGATACCCATCATTTTTCGATTTATTTCATCTTGATTCGACACAGGTGGTTTAGTAGAGTGGAGGCATGTGTGAGACCGGTGTGTTATCCAGTATTTTTCTTAAATGGAGTGGTTCCCATGAGGTTTAAATTACAGTTCTCAGATGTATCGTGTAAAGCGTGTGCAAATGTAGTTGCAAGAGTTTATAAAGCACTTCCGTATGTTCTTGATTTTCAATTTACCGATGACTTTCAAGAAGCGACAGTTACTGCTGTTAAAGACATCCCTCAGGAATGGTTGCGTGCGGCTGCTCTTGAAGCGGGTTACTCGTTAGTTGAACCTATTTGTACTGATGGAGGAATCCATGCATGAAGTCTTGGACAGCAAAAGATGTTCTTTCGTTTCAAGTTCCTGTTGACCTGTCTGCACATCCGCGCGGGCAGGATGTCGTCTATTCTTTACGTTCCTTGCATGAAGAAAAAGGTGAATATTGTTATAAATTGTGGCGTCAATCGATTGTTCCGTTTTCACCTTCGACAGAACCAGACCAATTGACTCAGGGTGATGGCCAAGATACACGACCAGTATACTCTCCAAATGGAAATAGTATCTTGTTTCTCAGTACACGTAAGATGATGGAGGATAATAAAGAGGGCGACGATCCTATCGAACGCCTTTGGTTTTTGCCAATGGCGGGCGGAGAAGCGCGCCCAATTGCACTGCCTCTTGGTGCAGTATACGATTTTGCGTTTCACCCAAACGGCAAATTTGTTTATGTGATTGTGGATGCTGAAGTAACCGAATTTGACCAAGAAATTGAAAAAAAACGTGAAGAACAAAAGGAGGATTATACGCATGAAGAACGGAATGTGAAAGCAAAACGGATTTGTGAAGTTGAACTAAAGACTGGCGAAATCAAAACGATTTACAAACGAGATCTTGGGCTTATTGAGCTAACTGTCGCGCCAGACGGAAATACGATAGCATTTGTTACAAACTATACTGGCCTTGCTAATGACTTTGATAAGGCAAATATATGGATGTTGGAAAAACCGGAAAATGACAATCATGGTAAATGGGAAAAACGGCCGCTTGTTGTACGAGACGGTGCTTGTCATATGCCTCGTTTTTCTCCAAACGGTCAATATATTGCTTATGTAGCGCCAAGATATTCACTTTCTGAACATTCGCAAAGTGACGTTTGGATTAT
>JAKADF010000513.1 GCA_021820805.1 Bacillota bacterium | reverse complement strand
AACGTCAGATTATGTAGTCCCCTTGACGCCTGCGACACAAGAGACACAGCATTTGATTTCTAAACATGAATTTGCATTAATGAAGAAATCCGCAATCCTTGTCAATATTTCGCGAGGAACTGTTGTGGATGAAGATGCGTTGATTGAAGCATTAACTGAAAAAAGAATTTATGCAGCGGGACTTGATGTCTATCATACTGAACCATTACAGACAACAAGCCCGCTTTTACAACTTGAAAATGTAGTTTTATTACCTCATATCGGATCTGCTTCTATTCAAACTCGTACCCGCATGGCGAGGTTAGCTGCACAAAATATTGTAGAGGTTCTTCAAGGAAATAAACCTATGAGCCCAGTAAACCAAATCTAGCAACAATAGTGACGTCGACGGCTATTTTTTTGCCGCTCATCTCTATCAGGGAAGTCATCTTCGTCGTCGTCATCTGGAGAAATCATTGGTCTTCCGCGTTCCGAATCTGTTTTCCCTGATGCTTTTTTGCTGTCTGGTGAGCCAGGAACGCGGTCAGTGTCTTCAAATGTACCGAATACAATCGGTTTCTGATTTTCTACCATAAGCCTGCCTTTGCAAAAAACATGTTGTATTCGGAATTCCTTGTCAGTCAAAATGAGGTCTGCATCGTTTCCTGGTTTAACAGTTCCTTTGTGCCCGAGTTTTAGTATTCGTGCGACGTGTTTCGTTACAATAGCGACAGCAGTTTCAATCGGGACTTCCTCTTGAACAATGGTATCTACTGTTTCCTCCCAAAGTGTTGCAATGCTGCCAATACCCATAGCTATTAATTTACCTTCATCATTGAAAATAGGAGAAGATCCGTTGCTGTCAGAGCTCATCGTAATTTGACCTGGTTTAATTCCATTATCTAGAAGCTGTCGAATTGCGATTGATGGTTTAACCGAAATATGGTCATGTTTATCTGGCCTTATTCCAGATGTAACATCGAGATATCCGCCTTCTTTTCCATATTTTATTGCATCTTTGAGCAAATCTGGATTCCGGTTTAAATGGGTTGGGGTAAAGGTGGATTTCGGCAGTTCAGTCTTGTGTATTAGATCAAATAAAATCTGAAGTTTTGTGTCATCGTCTCCAACGTGCAGATGTAAGACTCCTGCTTTCCCAGCAAGAAGTCCGCCAACTCGTGCCTCGCTCGCGAGTTCTGCTAAATCCTGTTCGCTTGGATGACTGGAGCGGGTGTCTGATATTGCAATTTCGCCAACGCCGATTACTTTATCGATTAGGACGATGTCTGATCTCGGCATGCCTGTAATAGTGCGCGTCGGAATTTGGTATGCGCCACAGTAGATGTATGTTGATATACCCTCGAAGTCTAGCCCCTGTGCTTTAGCAAGCAATTCCCTTGTAGTGCGTGTAACACCATCAGTTCCAAGTACACCTACTGCAGTTGTTACGCCAGATGTTGTAATGTGACTAAGTGAAATTTCGGGTGTTCTGTAGTGAAAGCCACCTTCTCCTCCGCCGCCTGCCATATGTACATGTTGGTCAATAAGTCCGGGAAACAAGTACATCCCATCAGCGTCGATAATTTCTATCTCAGGCAAACTTCCGTGCATCGATAAATCTGTTCCAATTGCGAGGATTTGTCTTCCGCCAAGCAAAACGTCTTGGATACCAAGTGGTTTCGGTTGATAGATATTTGCGTGTTTTAATAAAGTCAGTACTGCCACATAAATTCACCTCACCTGTATCATTCAAAGTGAGTGTACCCGAGTAACCAATTTGGCAAACATAGAGAGTACGAGGAAATAAGTATAAGCGGAGTCTAAATTTTAAGGGCAGAACCCGTAGGATCCTGCCCTTAAAATTATTTTTAAAATGATTTAATTATTTAGCTGCTTCGTAACGTTTGCCAACTTCCGCCCAGTTTACAACATTCCAGAATGCGCCGATATAATCAGGACGCTTGTTTTGATACTTTAGATAGTAAGCATGTTCCCAAACGTCTAAGCCTAAAATTGGAGTCTTGCCTTCCATGATTGGGCTGTCTTGGTTTGGAGTGCTGGTAATCGCAAGTTTGCCGCCATCGACTACCAACCATGCCCAACCGCTGCCAAAGCGAGTGCTAGCAGCTTTTGTGAATTCTTCTTTAAATTTATCAAAACTTCCGAATGTGGAGGTAATCGCATCAGCAAGTGTGCCTGTTGGTTGTCCACCGCCGTTCGGGCTCAGTACTTCCCAAAAGAGGCTGTGGTTTGCGTGTCCACCGCCGTTATTGCGTACTGCTGTGCGGATACTTTCAGGAACGTCGTTAATTCCAGCAAGCAAATCGTTAAGGCTTTTTGCTTGTAAATCTGCATGACCTTCTAGAGCTTTGTTTAAATTATTTACATATCCACCATGATGGCGGTCGTGATGGATTTCCATCGTTAAAGCATCAATATGTGGTTCTAGTGCATTAAACGCGTATGGTAGTGCTGGAAGTTCGTGAGCCATGGTTACTCCTCCTATGTAAATATAGAGTTAATCTACATTCATATTTTAGCGTATTTGATCCGTATTATCCAGAAGTCTCTATGGAGTGTTTTGTAAAATATTGTCGAATAAAATTCTTTTTGGTTTCTGTTTGCCGGGAAAAGTGATTAATGGTATAGATAGATTGAATTTCTATTTTATTAGAGCGATATAAAGTTGATGTCATTCAATTCATGTAGGCGGTGGTTTAGTGGGATTGTTAGATGGAAAAACGATTCTTGTCATGGGTGTGGCGAACAAAAGAAGCATAGCTTGGGGAATTGCGCGCGCGTGTTATCGGGAAGGTGCACGTTTGGTGTTTACATACAAAGGTGAACG
>JAKADF010000512.1 GCA_021820805.1 Bacillota bacterium | reverse complement strand
ACTAGTCGACTATCAGGGGTTCTTTACTTGGCCGAGCGCAATAATTAAATTGCCCCCATTTGGGCTGCCAAGTCCAGTACATGCATCCCATCCTAACCCCGCTTTATAAGTCTGCCCCGTCCCATCGGCATCATTATCGCCGCTTGTAATATCCCGAAAAGCATTATCTTTGGTTGGAATGCTATATAAAACTGGGTTAATAAATCCAACAGGATGCCCCATAGTTTGATTCGCAATTGCAATTAGTCCTGCCCAGAGCGGAGCAACAGCACTCGTTCCGCCAATTGCCAACTGTTGTCCGTCTACAAGCACTTGATACCCTGTTGCCGGATCAGCATCTCCCGCCACATCTGGTACCCCGCGTCCAACACGTCCCCCTGGATTTTCCGAAGGTGGAACATGTGCGCTTGCCTGCCAAACAGGCAAGTTAAATACATCACTCACTCCACCACCCGTCGCTCCACCGTTCGTCCCGTCATTCCAGACCACTTCACGCTCAATTGCGTTCCCTAATGCTATTAACCGGGTTCCCCCGCAGGCAAGCACAAACGGAGAGGAAGCCGGAAAATCGACATGGAAGGAACCATCGCTTACTCCATCCGTTGATCCATTATCCCCCGCTGCACAACAGACCGTGACACCGAGGCTTGCAGCCTCCTGAAAAGCGTTATTCATCGCTTGCATCGCCTGCATCGTCCACGAGCTCTCAGGCCCGCCCCAACTGATGGAAATAACGGAAGGTTTATTTGCCTTATCGTGAATGGCTGTTGTTATGGCATTAAGGAATCCAGCATCCGTATTCGGCGCGAAATAAACTACAATTCGTGCGCCAGGTGCGACAACTGCTGCTACTTCAATGTCGAGATCGACTTCACCATCAGGCCCGTTCGCGTTTCCAGTTGGCTGGTTAATTGCTCCATTTATAGAAACAGCGGTAATCACCGGCGGCGCTGTTCTGAGACTTGAGAAGTACTGGTCAAGATTAGAAGCGTTGTATCCACCACCCAGTTCAATAATCCCAATACATTGATCTTTGCAATTGATGTTCGTTGGGAAGTCATAAAACTTTGCTACTTGCGATGGTGTATATGACACCGCTCCTGCTGACGAACGTTTCAAACTCGTTTCTTCTCGATAGATTCGGAAATGCGGCCTTGTTTGCGGGAGATTATCTAGACCTAGAACGGCTGTCACAATATCAATTAGATTACCAGGCACATGAACTGCCCCGTCGTGACCACGGTATGAAAAATCCGAGTGTTGGTAGTTTTGGATTTCCACCCCGAAAGCTTTATTGAGAGACTTCACATTACCTGATAGAATTACCGTTCCAGCCGCGACGCTTACCCCTTCAACTGTCAAATCAAATTCCTTAGCGAACTCCCTGATTTTTTGAACGTCATTCGGATCTGCACCATGAATCGCTTCAAATTCTTCATACGTGATGTAGCTTCTCTGTGCAGGTGGAAGTTTGTTAATTTCTTCAATTCTATGGAATAACTCTGCTGATGTTCGACGTCTGAGTTGAACGGTTACGGCTATCTGTTGGTTCGGATCCGCTGGCCCAATTTTTACCGCTTCAGGAATAACAATGCGGTCACTCCCAGCAACCGGAACATGTCTTGAAGAAAGACTAGCTTTTGATGAGAAATTTCTACTGCCCATACAAATCTTTCTCCTTTCTTAATTGAAAGTGGAGTACCAGGATTGTTCTTGTCAGTCAATTTATCCCCAGCTCAAATTAATCATTCTTACGCTAGAATGAACACCAAAATGGGCATAAATTAATTCTTCTTAAGCACAGTCCCTACAGAAGACCTCCTTAGAATTTGTTATATCTTTTGCTATTCAGTTTTACCCCGAGCCGTAAAAAGTCTGAATCGGTTTCGTTTTACTTGGGAGATTTAAATGGTAGGCCCTTAACTAGAACTATCTTACTGATTACATCGATTTAGCAGATTCTCCACTTGTCATAGTGAGCAAATGAAGGCCTTTTACAATATACCTTCAAAAGACGTAAAGATAGTTCTTGAATGTGTACGGCATCTAAAGGATAGTCATACAGTCGTGTATTCAATGAGTAACACGTCTAGCTGACGACTGTATTTGTGTAATTCGACGTAGCCCTGCAAAACCCTTTCCAATTTATTCCCTCGTTAGGATAATTGTGTGAAAAGGGATGAATCTAAAGGCTTTTTGCTCTATATTTATGTTGGATGCTTGTCTAACAGAATACTTCTACTTCACTAGTGACTTTATAATTGAATATGAAACTATCTCATTGAATTTTATATAAAGCGTTTTTTAAGATTTATAATTTATAAGGGAATGAAAGCACTTACAATGTGACAATTTCTCTCATCGACACAGTACGACAAACCTCATGGTAGTCACGTGCTATTCTAAGAAACGTTGTTGAATATGTCGAAAGAAGGTTTAATACAGCAATGCAATCAATTATTGAATACTTACGTTACAAAATGATACGAATTGCTGATGAAAGAGGCAGCTTAACTCATCCCGATGTCGTTACAGTCAGCCAGCAGTTGGACCGATTTATTGTCCTTACTCAACAGAGACAATTTACACTGGGCATATATACCAAACAAGATTCGGCGTCTATGCTAACTTTTAAAAATCATCATAAACCCTTCGCCAGCTTCAATCGTATTTCGGTACATGGTAAAACTAGCAAAATTGCCTTTAAATAGACATCATTAAAATAATACATGCGTTATGCAGTTGCTGTATGAATTTGGAATTCGTCCGCATTAAAAACTTTACGAAAATAGAAAGAAGCTCTTGACTTTTTCAAAACACCACAACAA
>JAKADF010000026.1 GCA_021820805.1 Bacillota bacterium | reverse complement strand
AGTATCAACTTGCTTTACAGCATCGTCTTCAACCTCAGGATTTTGCACATATTGCGGTGGTACGTCTTTCATTGCAGCCTGCCTTGCAGTTTGTGTAGCTGCAGTGTCCACTGTTGTTATTGGCGACTGAATTGTAACTGGGCTTGTATCATTCACAGAAAAGTCATACCTTGGCGGTAAAACACTGCCAAGGAGAATAATATACATAAGAATTCCCAAGCAGATATATATACCCATGCGAATCTTGCGGCTCTCGCGGAATCGCGGATCATCTATCGCTTGCCGGAAAACCTGGTACCAACGTACAAGGGTCATGGATACGTTTCTCCTTAAAAACATCCGAAGGATCAAACCTGTCTACAGAGCAAGAATTTTACTCTGAAGGAGCTTGATTTGATTGCTCGTACGCTTCAATAATTTTTTGAACTAAATGATGACGCACAACATCTTGACCCGTAAAGAAGTGGAACGCAATACCCGGTATATTCTTTAAGACATGTGTTGCCTGAATTAATCCGGACATTTTTCCAATCGGCAAGTCAATCTGTGTAACATCGCCTGTTATAACCATCTTAGACCCAAATCCGAGCCTCGTCAGGAACATTTTCATTTGCTCTGTTGTTGTATTTTGCGCTTCATCAAGAATAACGAAAGAATCATCCAGGGTGCGGCCTCTCATATAAGCAAGAGGAGCAATCTCAATATTTCCGCGTTCAAGTGCCCTCGCGACTTGTTCTGCTCCATAAACATCATATAATGCATCATATAAAGGTCGTAAATAAGGGTCTACTTTTTCCTGTAAGTCTCCGGGTAAAAAGCCTAACTTTTCCCCTGCTTCAACTGCGGGCCTGGTAAGCACAATACGCTTAACATCCCCTTTACGAAGCGCCATTACAGCTAAAGCAACCGCAAGGTACGTTTTTCCTGTCCCAGCAGGTCCAACACCGAAAACAATATCGTTTCTTTGTATTGCATCCACGTATCTTCTTTGTCCAAGTGTCTTGACTCGAACCACTTTTCCTTTAAAAGTAGTTGCGACTTCTTTCGTATATAAAGTAATGAGTTCTGACAGATCTCCCTTTATAGCAAGTTCAATTGCATAACGATAATCGACTTCAGACAAATGTACGCCAAGTTGGGACAATTGAGTAATTGTCTTCACAATGGCGTACATTTGCTCAACGTCATCAGGTCCCCCTATAAACGAAACTTCAGTCCCGCGCGTTGTAACTTTCGCATGATATGATTTTTCGATTAATGCCAAGAGAAGATCATTGGGCCCAAGAACTGTAACGGCCTCTTCATTATTTGCAAAGGTCCATTTACGGACAATTTCATCTTCTGCCAACCGACGACCCACTCCCTAATAAAACTATTACTTTCTATGTAGACATCTTACGTCTGTGGATTCGGAAAAGTGTCCGTCTCTGATTGCTTTTGCTCAATAGGAGCGGTAACCCCGATATCCTCGTTTGTTTTCGTTAATACTGTTTCGTATAGAGTACCATGTGATACTTCCTGATGTAAAACCGTTTGGCTCACAAGGGTTCCGTCTTGTCCCATCCGCCCCTCTACATCCTGTAGAGCCAATTTTTCGGCTTGTGCCCTTGCTTCAACGACGGTTTTAGCATCATCTCCTTTTCTAACTTGATATTCAGTCACCGTTTTTAACTGAATCGGCAATGCAAAGCTGCCCACATGCCAATTTGTTATTGAATCCCTGTCAACCGACACGTTAAAATCAGGTTCTCGAAAACCCCAAACTCGAATCAGTGCGCCATTCCAATCAAGGTATTCACGTTTTGTATAGATACCAGTAAGACCTTCTACATTTACTTTCAGTGGAACTTGCACCTTCGATTCATACCAAACTTCACCAATTACTCTCCCCTGTGCTGGAACTAAAGTTTCTCCCTCTGATAAATCCCCAGAAATAAGCACTTGTCCAGGCTGAACGAACTCTCCAGAATGCACCGCTACTCTCCCACGAGTAGCAAACGTTTTTACAATAACGGCTGGTTTTGCTGCCACAATATTTTGTGGTGTCGTGGTTTTATCATTCACACCCTCTATTTTTTCGACAGATTGAATTGTTGCCACAGATCCGTCCAAATGAACACCAACCCAAATCAAGTTAGGCGTTTGTTTTAAAATATTGCGTGACAGTTCTTCAATTGGAGGCATTTTCCATCTAAATGCTCCAATATATAGGCCGGATGAACGTGCAGCTTGAGAAATCGCTGCTGTTGTATCTTCGTCAGCACCTGAAATCTGAACTTTCCACACCATTGAGCTAAAGACAAGAAGTAAACTAACAAATAGAAAAAAACCAGTAACAAGTGACTTTCTTCGACTACTGTTACGAATTAAAAATGGGAGCCCGTCCCGCGACAAAAATCGAATTTTCACCTTATTGCGACGACATATTTTATAAACAGCGTGAAAATCCGAAACTTGAATTGTACAAACACATTTCCCTTCCCGTACTTTCATTCGGGTAAGTAAAATGGAAGATTGATGGAATTCAGACAGACATTTATGAACCTGCCGTCCACGAAGCTCGATTGTGAGCGACCCCGCAAAAAATAAGCTCAGGTTATTGTTCTTCATCGTTTTTCTCCATCAACTGCTAGATATTCAATACGAGAGACCAGACCACTCATATGTACTTCATGTTCCGTGACTAAAACAACCTCAAATTGTTCACCTACTATGCGGAGTCTATAAGAACCCATATGAAGCATGACTTCCTCAGCATCCACCCGTTCCAAGGTATGTACGTTTTCTACAACAACTTCTTTTCCTTCCGTACAAGAAATCCTTGATGCACCAAGCAAGGCATCCGGTGGAAGAGACAAAAAATTTGTTGCCGTTTTTTTAAGTTGCTGTTTCCATGTTCGCATCATGGTCCCTCCCCTACGGTATTGTTATGAAAGCATCATCCAAGCTAGTACAAAAGAGGAACCATGAATGCTAAAAAACCCGTCGCAACGCGACGGGTTTCGCTTGACCGTATAGACTCTTATCGTAACAGCAGTGAAAAAATTTACGGCAGTAAAGATTGAACAACCTGCTGAGCCAATTTTCCATCCGCTTTGCCGCGAATTTCAGGCATCAGCTTGCCCATCACTTTACCAACGTCCGACTTTGCTTTTGCACCGACCTCAGCTATGATGCGTTTTGTAATTTCTCGCAGTTCATCTTCAGACATCTGTGCGGGCAAATATTCAGTCAGAACGCTTATTTCCGCTTTTACTTCATCTATCAAGTCAGTTCTTCCGGCACTCTCAAACGCTTGGAGGGAGTCTCTGCGTTGCTTGAGTTCCTTCTGAATGACAACAGTGACTTCATCATCAGACAATGTTGTCCCGAGCTCGATTTCACGGTTTTTCACAGCCGAACGCACCATCCGAATCACGGACAAACGTACTTTATCCTTGTCTTTCATCGCCTTTTTTAAATCATCTTGTAGACGTTCGGACAAGCTCATGCGACGGCCTCCTCTTACAATTAAAACGCTTTGCGCTTATGTTTACGCGCAGCCTCCGCCTTTTTCTTACGGGCTACGCTTGGCTTTTCATAATGCTTACGCTTACGAATTTCAGCCAACACTCCATCTCGAGCTGTCGCCTTTTTAAAACGACGCAGTGCGCTGTCCAACGATTCGTTTTTACGAACCTTGATTTCGGACATCTCTCTCCCTCCCTCCAACAGTCAGCAATCAATCAGACGTATTATAGTATAGCAAAAATTTCACTGTCAAACGAATGAAAACTTATCTTTATTAAGAAAACTGTACTCTTTCGTTTTGCTTGTCATGCTTGGCCCACATGAAACATAAGTTCAAAGAACGTGGGGGTGCGGCATATGTGGCGCAACGTAATAGCCTTTATCTTGTCGCTCATCGCTTTTTTAGGCGGTCTATCTTTGATGCGTCACGGAATGAGCGGCATGTCTCGAGGTCGGCTTATTGCGCTTTTAAAAAAAATTGCAAAATCACCGACAAGAGGAATCTTAACCGGAACAGTCGCAACGGCAGCCGTTCAAAGTTCAGCAGCAATAACGGCTATAACGGTCGGACTCGTAGCCGGAGAAAATCTATCATTTCGAAACGGCCTTGGCATTATTCTCGGTAGCAACGTCGGTTCTACAATCACACCCCAGCTTTTAACACTAAACCTGTGGGGGATAGTAATCCCATTCCTTATATTTGGAATTCTTGGTTTTATATCAAGACGGCCAAAGTTTTACTACCCTAGCATGGCGCTCGTCGGATTTGCCAGTATTTTCATTGCGCTCGAAGCGCTTGAAACATCCCTGCGGCCGCTCACTAACCACTCATTATTTATACAGATTCTCTCCTTCGCAGGAAAAAACACTTTGGTTGCAGTTCTCGCAGGATGTCTTGCCAGCGCACTTATCCAATCGAGTACAGCAGCTACTGTTGTAACAATGGCTCTGGCAGCAGACGGTGCAATCGGAATAGACGGCGCTATAGCGATTGTCCTTGGGGCCAATATCGGTACGTGCGTCACATCTGTCATTGCTGCAATTGGACAATCTCGTGCGGCCAAACAAGTTGCTTTGTCTCACGTTATGCTAAACTTGGTAGGTACGATTATTTTTTTGCCGCTGCTTCACCCGTTCTCATTACTTGTAACCTCGATGACACCAAATGTAAGCCAGCAAATCGCAAACGCACACACAATATTCAACTTAGCGTGCACAATATTTGTATGGCCAATTACCGCGAAGTTCGCTGCATTTATTGAAAAATTGTTACCTGATGAGGTTCATGCCTGAACTTGTTCCAATACGACTGGCCCCAAAACGCAGGAACAATTCTGCATCCTCTTTTGTGCGTACACCGCCAGACGCCTTGACCCTCCCCTTAGTGCCCGCGACAAGACGCATTGCGGAAACATCCGCAATGGTTGCTCCTCTTTTATGAAACCCTGTTGATGTTTTGATGAAATCTGCGCCGGCGCTCATCGCAATCATGCTTGCTTTTATCACCTGACTAAAAGATAGTGCACTCGTTTCCAAAATAACCTTTACGCATGGCTTTGGCGTTATTGACTTTGCCTTCTCAACGGCTGCATGAATGAGTTCGTGAGCAGTCCATACGTCGCCTTCAGCCACAGCCCCAATTGGTATGACCATGTCGACATCTGTTGCACCATTTGAGACCACATTTTGCATTTCAGCACAGAGGACATCAGAAGAGTGAACTCCGTGAGGAAATCCTAATACAGTACACACGCGCGTTTGCGATCCTTGCAAAATATTATATGCGGTAGAAACATGGCGTGGCGGCACACAAACAAGGCCAAACTTTTCAGTCTTCGCTTGAAGGCATAAATTCTCTATATCAACAACGCTAGCTTCAGGATTTAAACGAGTCTGCTCAACAGCAGCGCGAATATCATCTGTCCCAAAGTTACGATTTAGCGGAAGATCTACTTTGTCTAACTCATCTGTCCAATTTGAAACAAAGTCCTTCGCCGTTAACAAGAGTTCCCTGTATGTCGCTCGTATCAGCTGTTTCACTATGGGTTCTGTCTCTGTCCATATCTTCACAACTTCATCCGATCCGATTTTTGTATCAAGCGATCTCCACCGATTTTCAAAGTCTCCCTCATGCCAATCCCATAGTGCTCTCGCTTTATCGAAAACAAAATCCCAATTCGGATATCCCGTGATATCGTGTTGCCTTTTTGCTTCTTCCAGGGTGGCATAGTAGGCACCCCTTACTTCTTCCTGCTGATAACGCGGCTCATCTAGATAGCTCATGGCCTCTAGGAGATAAAAACGAACTTGTTTGCGAATATGCACGCCATCCCGTACAACTGGATATTCTATGCGGCCCAGGGGCTCAACCAAACGGCTTTTAATCCCCGTCTCTTCCTCAATTTCTCGTATTGCCGCATCTTCAAAACTTTCTCCAAGCTCTAAATGTCCTTTGGGAAAAGTTACCTTTCCATAAGCATCTTGAATCATCAAAACTTCCAAGCCACTAGAGCCTTTTCGAAATACTAAACCACCCGCTGCACGCTCAATCCGATTTTCCATAAAGAATTACACTCCCAACTGCGAAAGATGGTACAACACAACTGCGGCAGCAACCACACCTGCAGTCTCCGTTCGAAGTATTCTTGATCCAAGGGTCACAGAAACGCCGTTTAAGAGAGAATGAAATGCCTTGCGTTCATCATCATCCCATCCTCCTTCAGGGCCAACTGCAATTGCAATCACACTTGCAGATGATGCATTAGATTCCGTAAGAACCTGGTTTAAACCGATATCATGTTCTGCTTCATCAAGCAAAATTAGTGAATTGACACTCTCGGCTTCAAGCAATGACTTAAGGGTTTTCACAGACTCTGCATATTGAATGATAGGTACAATATCCCGCTGTGCTTGGCCGGCAGCCTCAAGCGCAATTCGATGAAAGCGTTCTATTTTTTGTCCTTCCTTAGATTTGATGGAAACAACAGAACGCCGTGCTTCATAACAAATAATAGTGGATACACCGACTTCAGTACATTTTTGTAAAATCGTATCCATCTTATCGCCTTTAGCAAGGCCTTGAATTAAGATAATTTTACATGTTGGCTCATGAGGAGGATATGCAGACTTTATCTCAATATCGAGAATTCCCTGTTTTGAATCAACCCTTTTGATTTTTCCAAGAAATGGGCCATTCATTGCTGCGACAACTAGCTCTTCACCCTCGTTCGCTCTTAAAACTCTTGCAAAATGGTGACCATTATGACCATCAATCGTTAAAACTCCATTTTCTTCAACTGACTCATGTACAAAGATTCTCGGCATCATGATGGTTTCACCGCTGCTGTGCACATCCAATCATTTTTTTGCCAAACACGTGTAATTTGAAGGCCCGCATGATGCAATGCCTTGTGCACCGCTCCTGTTTGCTCACGAATATAGCCAGAAGTGATGAATACACCGCCTGGCGACAAACGCATTACCGCGTCAGGTGTAAGCTTTACAACAATATCCCGAAGAATATTTGCTAATATCATGTCAAATACAGTATCTTTTTCAAACCCGTGAAGCAGATTACCCTCTTTGGCATGAACATGTTTTGAAAGACCATTTTCAGCTATGTTTTGGCTGGCTACCTGCACAGCAATCGGATCAATATCGACAGCCAAAACCTCTCTCGCACCATGAAGCGCTGCCGCAATTGATAACACAGCTGTTCCGCATCCTACGTCCAGGACTTTCTTCCCCTTTGGCGAAAACTCTTCGATTGCTTCGAGGCACATTTGCGTTGTTTCATGGGTCCCAGTGCCAAACGCCATACCAGGTTCAAGAATAATACTATGCCTGTTCTCATCGATTGCTAATTCGTTTTGTTCCCACTTCGGCACAATGATGAATGTCTTCCCAATTTTCATTGGATGTAAATGTTCCTTCCAAGCACTTTCCCATGAGGATTCATCAACTAAAGAAATGAGTAAATGCTCTTTTGCTCCGTGAGTATCCAGCCCGGCATTCTGTACGCTATGTAATACATCAATGACCCTGTGACGAATGGATTCCCGATAGACATTCTCAGGTATATACACAATAACTGTTACTTTATTGCTTTCTGTAATCCCTTCTGCAAACCACTCACCATAGTCCGGATGCAAGGGCCTGTCCGCAACAGCACCTTCCATTGCAACTCCCTGTACATCAGGATATTCGTGGAACAAGGATGCCACTGCTTCTGATGACTCTTTCGGAACGTCTAGTCTGACTTCCCACCATTTCATACCGCTTGACTCCTCCAATATGGCAGATAAACATCATTATGTAATAGAAAATAACCAAACGGCCCGATTGGGCCGTTCAAGTTATCAAAAATCGAGATTTAGCAAATTCGTTTATGCGTTTCCTAAAAAAGCACTTTTCATACGTTCCATAAATGTCCGACTTTGTTCTTTTGTTGTTTCGCCAAGTTCTTTACCCAGTTCTCGCAATAGTTCTCGTTGCTTATCAGTCAAGCTCATTGGCGTGACGACGTGAACACGTACATGCTCATCTCCTCGAATTGTCGCAGAGCCAAGCTTTGGTATACCTTTCCCGCGTAATCGAAACGATGTGCCAGATTGTGTCCCTTCAGGAATACGTAATTTAACATCTCCATCAAGTGTCGGAACCTCGATTTCATCACCAAGCGCCGCCTGAACATATGTGAGCGGAACCTCAATGTAAACATTGACTCCGTCTCGCTCAAAGATTTCATGTTCTCGCACGCGAATCACAATATGCAAATCTCCTGAAGGTCCGCCGTTTGGACTGGCTTCACCAAGACCTGGCATCCGCAAGCGAATGCCCGTATCTACTCCTTCTGGAACCTTTATCTTAACGGTTTTACGTACCCGTTTACGCCCTTGTCCATGGCAGTCATGACACGGGCTGTCAATTATAACGCCTTTACCATGGCAAACAGAACAGACCCTTCGATTGACCATACGGCCAAAAGGAGTGCTTACAACACTTTGTTGTTCACCAGAGCCCCCGCAAGTCGTACATTTCTTCGGATTCGTGCCAGGTTTTGCTCCAGAACCGCCGCAAGTGGTACAAGTCTCTGTTCTCGGAATTTGAATTTCTTCCTCGACACCAAAGGCAGCATCTTCAAAATCCACTTCGAGTTCGTACTCTAAATCCTGGCCGCGCTGCGGTCCCCGCTGCTGATGTCCCCCAAAGAACATATCAAAAATATCGCCAAACCCGCCAAAATCGCCGAACCCTGAAGCTCCGTTGAACCCAGCGCCGCCACCCATCGGATCTTCATGGCCAAATTGGTCATAACGCGCTCGCTTATCAGAACTCGACAGAACTTCATATGCCTCGGATACTTCCTTAAATTTATCTGCAGCATTCGGATCATCTTTGTTTACATCTGGGTGATACTGACGCGCCAATTTGCGATATGCCTTTTTAATTTCATCCGGAGAGGCGGATTTGCTGACGCCAAGTACCTCATAATAATCGCGTTTGTCCACCGGCAACCCCTCCTCCCGCAATCTCTATCCATCTCTATTGTCATGCATACGCAGGGCAGGTTCTACCTGCCCTGCGTATTTAAAATTTAAATATCCTTTTTATTTACTTGTTATCCTTATCAACTTCAGAGAATTCTGCGTCTACTACGTTATCACTTGAACCTGCATTCGCAGAATTTGTGTCTCCTGCATTATTTGCTTGTGCGGCCGCTTGTTCATACAACTTTGTGGACAGCTTATGAAGAACGTCTGTTAATTCTTTAGTTGCATTTTCAATTGGATCCGTTTCCGTTCCGCTAAGAGCCTCACGTAATTGTTTCATTTTTTCTTCTGCTTCGCTCTTCAGTGCAGTATCAGCTTTATCTCCAAGATCCTTCAAGCTCTTCTCAGTCTGATACAGCAATTGGTCTGCTTGGTTGCGAATTTCAACTTGCTCACGGCGCTTCTTATCTTCTTCCGCATGAAGCTCAGCTTCTTTCATCATGCGGTCGATTTCATCTTTAGCAAGTCCGCTGGATGCCGTGATGGTAATTCGTTGGCTCTTGCCTGTACCCAAATCCTTAGCTGATACATTCACAATGCCGTTCGCGTCAATATCAAAGGAAACTTCAATTTGTGGAATACCACGTGGTGCAGGCGGGATATCCCCTAATGTAAATCTGCCAAGCGTTTTATTGTCGCGAGCCATTTCACGTTCGCCCTGAAGAACGTGAATTTCAACAGATGTTTGATTGTCTGCAGCTGTAGAGAAAATTTGGCTCTTAGACGTCGGAATAGTCGTGTTCCGATCAATTAACCGCGTGAATACGCCGCCCATCGTTTCTATACCAAGAGAAAGAGGTGTAACGTCAAGAAGGACGACATCTTTCACTTCTCCTGTTAATACGCCAGCTTGAATTGCCGCGCCGACTGCGACAACCTCATCAGGGTTAACTCCTTTGGACGGCTCTTTACCAATTATTTTCTTGATTGCTTCTTGAACAGCTGGAATACGCGTTGATCCGCCAACCAAAATAATACGGTCAATTTGGTCAATCGAGAGACCTGCATCTTTTAGTGCCTGGCGAGTTGGAGACAACGTTGCTTCAACCAAATCAGCAGTAATTTCTTCAAACTTAGCCCTTGTTAAATTCACTTCAAGATGTTTCGGTCCGCTTGCGTCAGCCGAAATAAACGGTAAAGAAATAGTAGTGGTAAGTGTAGATGACAACTCTTTCTTCGCTTTTTCACCTGCATCTTTCAGGCGTTGCATTGCCATTTTATCTTTCTTCAGATCAATTCCCTGTTCACGTTTAAATGTGTCAATCAAATATTGCATAATACGCTCGTCAAAATCGTCACCGCCGAGTCGGTTGTTGCCGCTTGTCGCTTTTACTTCAAATACCCCGTCGCCGAGTTCCAAGATGGAAACGTCGAATGTACCGCCTCCAAGGTCATACACTAAGATTGTATGTTCTCCCTCTTTATCCAACCCGTAAGCCAAGGCTGCTGCAGTAGGCTCGTTTACGATACGGAGCACTTCAAGACCCGCAATACGTCCTGCATCCTTTGTTGCTTGACGCTGGCTGTCACTAAAATATGCTGGAACGGTAATAACCGCTTGGGTAACTGTCTCACCTAAATATGCTTCTGCATCACTCTTCAGTTTCTGTAAAATCATCGCTGAAATCTCTTGAGGCGTATAAGACCTTCCGTCGATCGTTTCCTTATGATCAGAGCCCATATGGCGCTTAATCGAAATAATTGTTCGGTCAGGGTTGGTGATTGCTTGACGCTTTGCAATATCACCAACTAAACGCTCCCCATCCTTTGCGAAAGCAACTACTGACGGCGTCGTTCGATTACCTTCTGCATTTGGAATAACAACAGTTTCGCCGCCTTCCATGACAGCTACACATGAATTCGTCGTACCTAAGTCAATACCAATCACTTTTCCCATGTTACTTAGTTCCCCCTTCAAGCCTGTATGTATTGTTAGACAGTCACTTTCACCATGGCAGGCCGCAACACTTTTCCATGCAGCATATATCCTTTTTGCATAACTTCCGTGATAATGCCCGCTTCTTTCCCGTCAGCAGGCTCCTGCATTACAGCGTCATGGAGGTTGGGGTCAAACGGTTTGTTAAGTGTATCCATAACCTCAACCCCGTTTTGCTGTAAAGTCTGCAGCATTTGGCGCTGGACCATTTCAAGACCCGTCTTTATTTCATCGACACTCGATGCTCCAGTCAATGAACTTAGCGCGCGTTCAAAATTGTCAACAACCGGTAATAACTCACTAAGTAATTTTTTGGTTGCGAATTTCTGCAAATCTTCTTTTTCCTGACGAGTACGTTTACGAAAATTATCAAAATCCGCATGAACTCGCAGCAATTGTTGACGCAAGTTTTCCAATTCCGCGGCACCCTTGTTATCCTCGTCTGATGATGAAGACAAAGCCTCCTGTGCATCATTTGGAATTGCTTCTTCTGTATCTTCCATATTCGTCTTTGCTTTTGTTTCCTCATTCACCGCTTCAGAATTTTCTACGGTGTCTTGTGACTCTTTTGTCAAGTTGCCGCCTCCTTTCATCCATGCAAACCGACAGTTTAACTAACTAACGTCGGTACGTCCAGTCAATATTTTAGTCAATGCACGAGAGGTATAATCAAGGATTTGAATGATTCGTGCGTAATCCATCCTTGTAGGACCAACTATACCAATACGGCCCATCGCCATTCCAGATACTGTGTACGTAGTAGAAATTACTGTACAATCCTGCAGGGGCACCGCCAAATTTTCCTGGCCGATACGAATATCAAGCCCGCCATCTGTCTCCGGGAGCAGCTTGTTTGCAAGCTGTTCATTTTCAAGCATGATTAACAATGGACGAACTTTTTCTATATCGCGAAATTCTGGTTGTGCAAGGATATTGGTTGCACCGCCTACATACACCTTACCATCGGTTTCAGCAACACTTGACAATTCCTCTATCACGCATAAGACATCTTCATAACGTTCAAGCATCGTTGCAAGTTCTGCCACGATTTCCCGGTAAAACTTAGATTTCACATTCGACAGTGGAACACCTGTAAGCTTATCGTTTAACATTCGAACAATCGCAGCAATATCTTCTGGTGCAATATCATCAGGAAACTGAACTTGTCGATCTTGGACGTGGCCAGAATCCGTAATCATGATTGCGACCGCACGTCCCTTAGCAATCGGTATTAATTCAATCTTTTTCACGCGTTCCTGATGCATTTTAGGGCCAAGCGCAATAGTGACCTGATTGGTCAAATTCGACAAAACAAGCGTTGTTTGATGAATCATTCGTTCAACTTCATGAATCCGTTCCTGAAACATTCCACGCAGGGCATCAAGCTCTTGTGTAGAGGTTTGCTGACGTTGCAATAAATTATCAACATAAAACCGATACCCTTTTTGTGAAGGAATGCGGCCTGAAGATGTATGAAGATGATCGAGATAACCCATATCCTCTAAATCTGCCATTTCATTACGAATGGTTGCAGCACTAAACTGAATTTCTCCGTGCTTTGAGAGTGTCCGAGAGCCAATAGGTTCCGCGGAACGAACATAGTCTTCAACTACGGCATTTAATATCAGCCTTTGCCGTTGTGTCAACATCACTCCCACCCCCTTTGTTAGCACTCCACCCAACCGAGTGCTAACTTACATTCTTGACAATAACAACCCACTCGCTAATTGTCAATTATACAGTTTCATCATAGATGTCAGGATTGCAAACATCCACAAACTTCTCAAATACAAGATTAGCGACAGGCCATGAGTGAGCCGCCACCTTTAGCACAGTGCTGTTACTATGCCATTCAAGCAACCCCTTCGCAATCAATGGATCAATAATGTGACCAAAAACACTTTTCATTGACATACCATGTCTTGCTGTAAATCTTGTATCGTTTACGCCTTCTTGAAGTCTGAGACCTAACATCATTGTGTTCTCCATTGATTCTGATGCAGATACGAGATGATTCGAGGCGATTGGCCTTTCGTTTTTGTCCATTCGTGTACCATAATCTGACAAGGACTTCACATTCTCATATCGAACCCCGTACGCATAACCATGTGCACCTGCACCAGCTGCAAAGAAAGGTTCGTTATGCCAATAAACAAGATTATGTTTCGCCTCTTCGCCTGGTTTTGCAAAATTGCTTATTTCGTAATGTGCAAACCCTGCTGCAGAGAGTGCCCTTCTTATATAGTCATACATCTTTGCTTCAGCATCCTCGCCAGGCAATGGCAATCTCCCTTGAGCTTGCCATACTGCAAAAGGTGTTCCTGCCTCAACTTTTAACCAGTATGCGGAAATGTGCTCCACATTTAGCTTAAGAGCTTCTGCAATAGATTCTTCCACATCTAAAAAGCTTTGATCTGGAAGACCGAACATTAAATCAATATTAATGCGCCGAAATCCAATCTCTTGTGCCATGTAAACACTTTTTTTAATCGCATCGGAATCGTGCAAACGACCGATTGTCATTAGGTGCCTGTCATTGAACGATTGTGCTCCAAAGCTAATACGATTCACGCCATGATTGTACAGCGACCTTAACTTTTTTTCTGTCGCTGACCCAGGATTTGCTTCTAAGGAAATCTCTGCGTCTTTTGCAATTGAAAAATACTTATGAATAGTTTCGAGCATCCGCTCTAACTGGTTTGTGTGAAACATGGTCGGCGTACCGCCACCAAAGAAAACCGTTTTTAGAGGTTCCTTTGATTGCTCTGCAATCAAAACGAATTCCTTTTGCAGTCTTACAAGGTAATCTTCCATAGCCTGGTCAGGTGTAACAAAAGTATTGAAATCACAATAGAAGCAACGGCTCTTACAAAAAGGTATATGAACATACAATGACGTTGGCGCTTTTGCATCTAAAATATCTTGTGTTTTCCTTTTCATCGGAGCCTTGCTCACTTTTTTCACTCCATTTTTAGCACGGCCATAAATGCCTCTTGCGGAACTTCGACATTTCCAACTTGTTTCATGCGCTTCTTGCCTTCTTTTTGTTTTTCAAGCAGCTTTCTTTTCCGTGTAATGTCACCGCCGTAACATTTAGCTAACACGTTTTTACGCATCGCGCGAATTGTCTCTCTTGCCACAATCCGGTTTCCAATCGCAGCTTGAATCGGCACCTCAAACATTTGCCTTGGAATGAGCTCTTTTAATTTTTCACAAAGGACACGGCCTCTTCCAAACGCTTTATCGCGATGAACGATAAACGACAGGGCATCAACCACCTCACCGTTTAACAGTACATCCATCTTCACCAGGTTGGACA
>JAKADF010000511.1 GCA_021820805.1 Bacillota bacterium | reverse complement strand
ATTTTTACAATTGAGCTATTTTATCGCCTTGGAGCAACTTTAGCCTCTTCGAAAATTGTGGGCACTGTGATTTGCTTTTTATTATTGTCTGTTTTGTGGGGTGTTTTTTTAGAACTGAAAGTCCTCCGTCGTTATAAGACCATGTCTGTGTTCTTAGGAGGGCTTATTTTTCTCGTATATTTTGCAGGTGCTGGATACGGATTAGAGAGAGGATCACATGCGGTTATCGTTGTACCAAAATTAGGGTTACCTATGAATGCGGTTGGAACAGTTGTATCGATTCATACGGCTCCAAAATATCAGATAGACAATTTCATTGTAAATTCAGTGGACAATTCATCTTTAAAACTGCATACAGAAATTTCAGCTTCATATTTTTCTTTTTCACGCACGCAAAATCAGTTACATGTTGGCGACGAAGTGCGCTTACAAGGTACTTTCTTTATGCAAAGCGGCCAAAAGGGTTCACAGAAGTCTAATTATCTTTGGATACTGAACCCGACTTATGAGTTTATAGGTCGGATAACACTGTATGCTAAGCCTGTTCAATCTCCTAGATTCGATTTTCGATCCGTACTCCGCAACGCGGCTGTGAAAAAAAACCAATCAAATCCCACAGCCGCAAAGGATGAGGGACTCCTTGAATCAATTGTATTTGGTGGAAGTACTGTTTCGTCCTCACTTCACCAAATATTTCTTCGAGCAGGTGTTTTACATATTCTTGCCGCGAGCGGCGCTAACATGTTATTTATGGAACGGATAGTCACTCCTGTTTTGTATTTGGCATTACGAAAACTTCCCTTCGGCAGATGGATTGCATGCGGTGGATTGTTAAGTTTTATATGGCTTTATGCATACCTATGCGGGGGTCAGGCATCCATATTTCGAGCCGCTTTTATGTCTAGTTATCGTTCAGTCGGTCACCTTGCAGGCCGCAACCCGTCAACAGGTTCTAGCCTTTTGTTTGCAGCATTTTGTATGTCTATATACAACCCTTCAGAATTGTGGTCAGTGAGTGCAATTTTATCATTCATTGCAACATTTGCGGTTGATCGTGCGATGCGAGGAATTCAGTTTGATGACGTAAAATCAGGGGAAGCTCTTTCCTATCAGATTCGTGTGATTTTACTGCGATTCTGTGCGAACATAAAAAGTGTAGTTATTACAAGTATCTATGTGGAGCTCTACACGGCTCCAATTGTTGCAGCTTTATTTGGCCAATGGACGCCTTATGCCATTTTAAGTAACCTCTTCATTGAGCCCATTTTGGTTCTTCTGCTTCCATCTGCTGCGATTTGGTTTTTGTTTATTCTTCTATGTTCAAGATTTTCATCATTGGATGTTCCTTACTACATGTGGACAATTTTTATATTGTTCTTGTGCAGGATGCTTCAAGAACTCCTGACATGGATCTCCCAATTACCCGGGGCATTGGTGAATCTGCCGGTAATTCCTGTAGTATGGTTCGGTGCTTACTACGCATGCTTATTACTGCTTTCGTTCATCGCTCGTCAGGTTCAAGCATATATTCGCTGGAAAAATTGAATTTAGGCTTGTTTATTTAAGGATTGTGATATTTTGCACAAAGTTACGAATCCAATATATGATAAGATTGTGTCAGAATCGAACGAAGCGAATTGGGTACCGTATTTGCCAAGCCATGAGTCGGAATGGGGAGAGAGCGAACATGAGCAAAATTGTGATTGTTGGCGCTGGGTACGCCGGAATGATGACCGCAACACATTTAGATCATTTCTCAGAACCGTTTACGTTGGTAAATAATCATGAATACCATTATCTGACAACTTTATTGCATGAAGCGGCCGGGGGTCGCGGAGAACCAATGAATTATGCAATTCCTATCCGCGATTTGCTGCAACATGAATCTTCAGAGCTTGTTATCGATGAGATTACCGGGTTAGATCGTGAAAAACGTGTAGTTAAAGGTAAAAATGGCGAGTGGTCCTACGATTGGCTCATTTATACTTTGGGATGGGTTCCAGAGTATTTTGGAATTCAAGGGTTAAAAGAAAACGGCTTTCTACTTCGGAATTTAGATAGTGCCATTTCTATTCGTCAACATATTTCGCGTGAGTTTGACGCCTATAAGGCTGATGGATATGCAAAGCATTTACGTATCGTTATCGGCGGTGCAGGACTCACAGGTGTTGAATTGCTGGGTGAACTACTGGAACACATTCCAAAATTGTGTGCGGAAAAACAAATTGTTTGGTCTGACGTAGATATTCAGTGCATCGAAGCTATGCCAACCGTTTTGCCGCAGGTTCCAGAATCACTTAGGGGAATTGTGACAGACACACTAACTGAAAAAGGCGCAAAACTAAGATTGAATACGAAAATCATGCAGGTTGAACCAGGAATTGTTCATCTTGGAGATGGAGAGTCCGTAGAAGCAGACACTATTATTTGGACTGGCGGCGTTCGCGCAAATCCGCTTTTATCGGGTGCAGGCTTTACATGCGACCGGCGTGGAAGAGCTAAAGTAAACGAATTCCTCCAATCAGTTGACGATGATCATATATTTATCGGCGGCGACAGCGCATGGTTTGAGGAAAATGGAAAACCATTGCCGCCTACTGGCCAGGTTGCTACACAGATGGGAAAGACACTTGCAAATAATGAGCATGCAATTATCCATGGCTCCCAAATGAAACCATTCCACGCAAGCTTAAAAGGTACGCTTGCTTCATTAGGGCCAGAAATTGGTGTCGGGGACATAGGCGGCATCAAGGTAAAAGGCCTTGTTGCGGGGCTTGCTAAAGAGGCTACAAAAGTGAAGTATCTCTGGGAACTTGGCGGTGTTCGCCTTGCTGCCGAAAG
>JAKADF010000510.1 GCA_021820805.1 Bacillota bacterium | reverse complement strand
AGATTGAGGAAAGCGAGGACCCTGTTCAAGCACGTGCAGATAAGATTCGGGTGTACCGTGAGGAAGTAGCCAATCCATACGTAGCAGCAGGTGCAGGGATGGTTGATGACGTTATAGATCCACGCGAAACACGTGTTAAATTGTATGAAGCGCTTCAATTGCTCAAGATGAAACAGGAACTCAGGCCAGAGAAGAAACATGGGAATATTCCACTGTAATAGTGTAATGGATTTGCAAAGTTTTCTAAAGCTTAAAAACAGAAAGGTGATCCGATGGACGAGACATGGATACAGGAAACATTTTTGAAACTTGTACAAATTGACAGTCATTCTCTTCAAGAAGGGAAAATGGCAGCAACTTGCAGAGCCTTACTTGAGGAATTTGGATTTACCGTTTTAGAAGATGAAGCAGGTAAAAAGCTAGGCGGTCAAACCGGCAATCTAATCGGCACGTTAAAAGGTGACCCGAATTTGCCTAAAGTTTTACTTGCAGCTCATATGGATACTGTTCAGCCTGGGCTTTCTGTTTCTCCACGAATTGACGAAAACAAAGTAGTATGGAGTGACGGGAGCACGGTGCTCGGTTCGGACGATAAAGCAGGAGTGACTGCTGCACTTGCGGCCCTGCGTGAAATTGTTACAAACAATATTCCACATGGTGATATCCAAGTCCTATTTACAATTGCGGAGGAAATTGGACTTCAAGGGGCAAAACAATTGTCGCCTTCAGTTATCCATTCAGAATTTGGCCTCTCTTTGGACTCAGGCGGCGAATTAGGGTCAATAGTTATTGCAGGACCTTCTCAGGCTCACTTCATAGTGGAAGTCACAGGGAAGTCAGCCCATGCAGGTGTTGCTCCCGAAAAAGGGATTAGTGCTATAAAGGTGGCGGCAGGCAGCGTATCCAGAATGCCGCATGGCCGAATTGATGAGGAGACAACAGTTAATATAGGCAGTTTTATTGGGCAAGGCCCAACTAATATCGTTGCAGATAAGGTTACGTTAATTGGAGAAGCGCGCAGTCGCAATCCAGAAAAACTTGACCGCGTATTGAAGGATATTGAATCAGCTTTCGATAGAGTATGCAAAGAAGCCGGGGCATCGTATATTTACAAAGCAGAGAAGATGTATGATGGGTTTAATTTCAGTGAAGACGCGCCAGTTAGAAAGCGAATAGAATCTGCGCTTTTAGCATGCGGTTTTACACCAAACCCGATGAAGGTTGGAGGTGGCAGTGACGCCAACGTCATTTCTTCTCTTGGTCTCCCCATCATGAATATTGGAATTGGTTATGAAGATATTCATACAACTAATGAGCATATTGCCTTGCAAAATATTTTAGACGCTGCACGCGTTGCTGTCGCGTTTTGTACCCTAGAAAGTTAAACTTATTCGCATACGGATATTTGATGTGAATCATACTACCTCCTGATGAAAGCAGGAGGTAGTTTCATGTCTGGAAATGTTCGTACGAAGTCTTTGATTCGTCTTGACTCATCTTTTAAGGGGACGAAGTCTTCAGGGTCAAAAGGTGACTTAAGTTCGACTCAACTAATATTTGTTGGTGTTGGCGGCATCATTGGCGCTGGTTTCTTTTTGGGCTCAGGTTTACCGATTCATTTAGCGGGGCCATCTGTATTACTCGCTTTTATTATTGGTGCAGTGATTACAGGGCAAGTAGTTGGAGCAATTACTTCTGTCGCTGTGAGTCATCCTGTTTCAGGTTCTTTTAAGGTTCATACAGATATGTTTATTGGCCCTTTTGCAGGATATATGCAAGGGTGGATTTACTATTTGGCAAGTATTTTAACAATTTCGAGCGAGGCAACAGCAATGGCTGTTTTTATCCGAGTCTGGGTTCCACAGATTCCAACATTAGTAAGCACTATCGTTTTTGCTGCTGTTATTTTACTTCTGAATGCATTTGGCGTTAAAAACTTTGGCCATATTGAATCTTTGATGAGTGTTGTTAAAATTGCAGCACTTGTTGGATTTATTGCATTTGTGGCTGTATTGTTGTTCCACCCTGCATCTGTTGCTGCCAGCCAAGGTTTATTTAAGGCGTACGGCGGTTCATGGTTCCCTCATGGTTTCTCGGGACTAATGCAATCTATGTTGATAGTGATTTTCTCCTATGCAGGGATAGGTGTATTTGCGACGGCTGCAAGTGAAATTAGACAACCCAAAAAACTAGATTTTTCCGCAATCTCGACAGTGGTTATATTAGCAGCCTTATACGTTTTATCTATTGGCCTTCTTTTGACAATGGAGCCCTGGCAGGCAATGAACACGAATTCAAGTCCATTCGTAGATGCATTACACCATACTGGAATCATATGGTTGGCGTATGTCCTTAATGCAGTCATACTCATTGCTTCATTTAGCGTCATGGTGGGAGCGGTATTTTCGGCAAATCAAATTTTGTTCAGTATGGGAGAAAGTGAGGAGGCTCCAAAATTTGTTACGAAAACTTCTAAGAGGGGAGTTCAATATGGAGCTTTAATAGCTACGACTGTTTGTATCGCTGTTTCGATAGGTATTTCAAATCTGCTTCCGGCCAATGTATATAACTTTCTAATAAGCGCATCCAGTTTCTTTACATTTTTTACATGGATGTTAATCCTTTGGACATTTCTTCGTTGGAAAAAACATAAAGAAAAAAACAGGCATATTTCTAAACTTACATTCGGGCAGCCGGTGTCTACGATTTTAACAATGGTTGCGATTATCGTTCTAACAGTCTACGCTTTAATGGAGAAGGATCAACGTATTGGATTCTACGCAAGTCTAGTTTTTGGACTGTGTGTGGCGGCGAGTTATCTGTTTGTAATGCATAGAAAGCGCGAGCGGTTGGAGCAATAGAAAGAAA
>JAKADF010000509.1 GCA_021820805.1 Bacillota bacterium | reverse complement strand
ACCGGATCGACCATTTTAATCGAAGGCGGAGCCTTGCTTTCATAACTTGAAAAACATATTTTTGCAAAGATAACCGGTTAAACCCAGCGTACACAGGAGGAATGAGAATATGAAAATTGGAATTATTGGAACTGGAAATATTGGAGGTGCGCTTACCCACCGCCTTACAAAGCTTGGTCATGAGGTTTCTATTGCAAATTCGCGCGGTCCGGAGACACTGCAAGATCTCGCTGCAGAAACGGGTGCAATACCGTGTACGGTTCACGATGTTGTTCGCGGGGCACAAATTGTTGTTGTCACAATACCAGAAAAAAATATACCCAATTTACCGATTGATCTTTTTGCAAAAGTTCCTCGTGATACCGCAGTAATTGACACAGGAAATTATTATCCAAAACAGCGAGACGGAAAAATTGCGGAAATTGAAAATGGGCTCCCGGAGAGTCGCTGGGTAGAGAAGCGGCTTAAAAGACCAGTGGTAAAAGTTTTTAATAACATCTATGCGAAACACCTGCTCGAGAGAGGTCTTCCTGCTGGAACATCAGGCAGAATTGCACTCCCTGTAGCGGGAGACGATGCGTCACTTAAGGATAAAGTGATGCAGCTTGTCGATGAACTCGGATTTGATGCCGTGGATGCGGGCGGGTTAGACGAATCATGGAGACAACAGCCCGGAACGCCATGTTATGGTGCAGATTTCGATACAAACGGATTGCGTGAAGCTCTGAAGGCTGCCAGCTCAAATCGTACGGCTGATTGGCGTGCCTGATTGTACAAAAATTAATATAGGCAGATGTTTGATGGATAGCGGAGCGGAGGATTTATTTATGAAGATCTTGGTAACTGGTGCAACTGGACATTTTGGAAGGAAAGTCGTGCGCACACTGCTTGCATCTATACCTGCTGAAAATTTGGCTGTTAGCGTACGTGATACAGCGAAGGCAAGTGAACTAAAAGCTTTAGGTGTTGATGTTCGGCATGGTGATTTCGATTATCCGGCTACTCTAGATACGGCATTTCAGGGTGTAGATAGGCTGCTTATTGTATCAACGCAGGGAGACAACGACACACGGATTAAACAGCATTTGGCGGCTGTAGATGCTGCGATGCGTGCTGGAGTAGGATTTATCGCTTATACCAGTTTGGCGAATGCAGATAAAAGCACCCTTTCTCTTGCAAAAGTGCATCAGGAAACAGAGAAAGCAATTCGAGAAACTAGAATTCCATTTTCTTTCTTACGCAATAATTGGTACATAGAAAATGAGACTGGCTCTTTTCAAGGTGTACTCAAAGGGGCACCGCTTACCATATCTGCAGGGGATGGAAAAGTTGGCTTTGCGGCTCGCAACGATTATGCAGAAGCGGCGGCAAAAGTGATTACAAGTGATAACCATGAGAATACCGTCTATGAGTTGTCTGGAAAGCCAATAACATATGAAGGCCTTGCACTCGTACTGTCTAAAGCCATTTCACGTGATGTCCCAGTCCAAAATGTAGATGATTGCACGTATGCAGATATCATGGCAAGTGCGGGTGTACCAAAGGAAATTATTCCATTCCTTGTTGATATCCAAAGTTCCATTCGTAGAGGAGCGTTGGCTTATGAAAGCAATGACCTTGAGAAATTACTTGGCCGTCCTTTAACGCCTCTTTCCGATGTGGTTCGCGATATTATAGATGGGCTTAAAGCTTAAATATTGTCATCTATCAGTTTGAATCCCCGCTCTTTCCTTAATAACAGGGGATTTTCCCCAAAAAAGTAATTATCCTGTAATCTACAGTTTCGCCATGAAACTGCAGATTACAGGCTGCATATCTGCTTCAAGTATTGTTACCGGGCAACGCTTGAGGAACCTATTAGGTTTTTGCCTTTCTTGTATCTGATATAACCGTCAATGCCAATCAGGCCAGCGTACTTAGGAAAATTAAGCCATACGATATCAGTTACGATATAACCAAAGTTGTTTGCTGACCCTGAAGTGATGAACTGTAAATTCAGGAATAGGGCAGCTATCATTGTCCAGACGATTCCAAATCCAAAAATGATAAGCAGACCAATTAATATTTCAAAAACGATTACCATAAAATCTGTGAAGCTGCCCATGTTAAGGAAGATGTTTTTAGCGAACCATACAAGTATGCCATTTAGGTGAAGCGGGTCAGAGCCATGTGCGTGCTGAACGTTACTTACCATCTTCGTTATTAATCCACCTGCATCAAATTTACCGTCGCTCAGCCAGCCTTCTGATGTTGCTTTTTCCCATCCAGCAGTGAGGAAACTCCATCCAAAAATCAGTCTGCAAATTGTAAAGACAACAACGACGATTGCGTTCCACCAACTTTTCTTTAGTTCTGCTCCTACGGCGCCTAAGTAACTCATGTGTAAGCCCTCCTTGGATTAGAAGAATTATTGCTAATGAAACAAGGAAACGGTGGAGTGAAGCATCATTGTGTAAGAACACTGCTGGTGAAGAAGTTCCAACACAATTTATCTTCGCCATTAGTGTCTCCTAAATGGAATTGGATTCCTATGCGTAAGATAAGCCAAAGATTTTTAGTTAAATCAATTACCAAGGAGGGGTATAACGTGAAGTGGTTACATTGAGGGTAACGACTACACTTTAAATAGTTGAATGATGACTGGTTTTAGCAGATGACGTACTTGCCTTGGGAATTGTGTTGGTGATTATCGGAGCAATTTGGATTTATTGTTAAAAAGTTGTATATATGTATGAAATATACCTGCGTTCAGAGTGGATATAACGGCAACAGGTAAGAAGTTAAAACAAATTGCTGTAATCATTGGTACGGAAAAATATAGAAGGCTGTATTTTGTTAGACTGTAAGTACTCTAACCGCTTCTTCATCATCTTTTTGTTCAAGTTG
>JAKADF010000508.1 GCA_021820805.1 Bacillota bacterium | reverse complement strand
CGCGCGCCACATTTCTACAAATTTTTGGTTCCCAGTATTCTCGATGCGTCTTTGGCATCCGGAAGCATTGTGGACACCAATGCCAAAAGCAACCATCGATAAAAATGGCCAGGCGCTTGCGGGTGAATACAATATCTGGTTTGCCGGGTAACAGATAATGTAATCTATATCCTCGTATCCCCGAAGCCCAAAGAGCCTTGCGAAATCGAATCTCAATGCTGGTGTTATTCGATCGAATCGCGGCCATATTTCGCGAGCGTTTTTCATCAACCAGCAAAGAACTCAGGCTCCTTATCGTGACAAATCGCATGACGCAGTATTTCCACTGTCCGCGTAAGGTCGATAATAAACGAAAAAGACACTTGTCCAGTAGCTCTTAATACTGACATCACATCCTCTCCGCGTTTTTCATATACATCGTGCCCATTTGTCAAGAGATACGTTTCTGCCAGGGGCTGTTCCAATCCATGCATCCCCCGCAAGGCCGACACTACCTTGCGCAAGGATTGCAGACTAATGCCTGCATCCCGCAACTGAGCCGCCACCCGTAAGGCCACTAAATCCCGAAAACTGTAAATGCGTCGACTACCGGTTCCGTGTGCTCCCACGACACTTGGTGACAAAAACCCGCTCCGATCCCAGAAGTGCAACGTTTTCGCGCCAATGCTGGTCAATTGTTCGACTTGTGCCGTCGAGAATCCTTCAGGCTTCACAATTGGATGATCCTCCCTTGTTATATTCTGTCACATATTTTATAATCGAAACAACTTGATTAGAGTTTACCGAACGGCTTAAAACTCTGCAAGGGGGATATTTTGGAGTTCCTCATTCGATACAGGCCAGAGTATCTCATCCAATCGGCCTTAAAGGTGTTGAGCAAAGAAAGGGGAAAAATGTTATGGCTCCTAAACCATCTAGAATTAGGCATAAATTCACCGAGGTAATAGCCAATGGCACGAATAATTAGTCCTCTACCACCA
Source organism: Bacillota bacterium (assembly GCA_021820805.1). The sequence goes on along the minus strand of JAKADF010000508.1, from coordinate 1,921 downwards.
TATCATGTTTTATTGTCGGCACCTGTTGATATTTCTACAAGTATCAAGGGTGTCTTTCCGTCCCAATACAAGTCATTTGTGAATAATTGGCCCTCCAATGTCCGGTTAATGTATGGTGAACTCTTGTACGATCGCTGGTTAATGGATTTATATTATGTTTCACGGAACGCTATTTTCCATGGTAAAAATGCCCGGGAACAATTAGTCTTCGTTAACTTGATCGGTCTACAGCGGTCTGTGTTCGTCCACCTGTTGCAAGCTCTTTTTTTGGCTCCCGTCGGTCCAGATTATTTGATTGTAGGCCAACCTGCTGTGTTTCCGTCTAATGGGGGTCTATATCTCCACCCGTTAGTCGCGCACACGACGGCTCAACGAAAAGGCTTCATTGCGGGTTATTTTGGTGAAGGGTTAGGGAGATCTGTCTTAACGAAGGCGCTAGGACTGCACTGGACCCGGATTTTGAAAATCGAACCAGTCCGCGATGACCGCACGCCGGACTTTGTCGTGCTAAGATCTTCTAACCGCATCCAAGCACTTGCAGAAGTTAAATCGACCACAAAATCTGCACCTGAGTCAGACTTTAAACAATTAAAGTCCGTCAAAGGGGCTGGGAATTCTGAAGTTCTAGGACTGGGTGTAGGGGTAGCTTTTCATCTCGCACAGAACAAGCCTGCCACGGTTGTCGTTAAAGACCCTGAATATCAGGACATTACCTTCGATGTGACGGTTGACCTATATTTCAAGACTAGTTTAGTTGCCGCGATTCGTGAGATTTTAACTCATCAACAAGGCGACGGTGGAATTGAAGAATTTCGTCAAACGAATAGAGGGCTTTTGGCCTGGACGGAGGAAGTGAGCACAGGATTTGAAAGAGTCTTTCGCCAAAAGGGGGCTACATTTATCCAATTCCGGATACCGACCACACCTGAAAAACATTGGATAGAAAACGATCCACTTGGTGTGGAAGTGGAATGGGTGGTACCGGACTCCGTGAACATAGCCGAATTTACCCAATGGTTAGAGATCCTCTTCCGTCCCCCTATCAACGATTCGGCCAATTTCTTCGGTTTTCTTCGCCTGCCATATTAATATTATTGCTTACATACATCATAAGATAACTCAGGTGAGTCTTTTATTAGAGAAAATCCCGTCGAAATAGTTAGACGGTTAACCATATCTTGTGGAATGCTCATCGGTATCAATCAAAATCCAGAAGAGAAAGTCTGCTACCTGAGTTATCTTATGACGTATGATTGCTTATTAAGATCGTTCTACGGCTGTTCGTCAAGGGAAAGTTGTTCAGTGACAATAATCCTCTTTACTGAAATCCACCGGTAAATTTAAGGGGGCGTAAAAACCGTCAGAACAAATGGCACAGAACCCCTCGAACATCCGTGCTCGAGTAAAGGACATTTTTGTCGCTTAAAGCTAAATTTAGTCAATGGAATTTTTGTCACTGAACAGCTGGCAAACTTTCAGGGAAGGGAAGGCCATAAAGTCGGCATTGGGAATTCAGGCACGTATTAATGAGCTATGTCAGTGGCCGCACCGAACTTCCAGATGGGCATAAAGGCTATTGTTTTCAAACTCGCAGCACTCTGTAGTAATTTGTGTCAACTAACGGTCTGCATGATCGATCTAGATTTATTAACCTATTAAGGGCATAAACTGGGGTGGTGGAATGTACCTGCGACTTGATTCCCTAACGTCAGGACTCGGCCCACCCTCTCCAACTGCCGCCCATTCAGTTCTTCCTTCCGCAAGGACACCAGCCATTGATCGACCAGGTAACTCAAACATTAGGCCCCACGCTATGCGTGGGAGAACTGAATAGGAGAAGCCGTGGGGCGTGATGTAACAGTCCTCCCTTGCTATACTGAGAAATGGTTTCGCCAGCCAATTCTCAAGCAAGGGAGGACGA
>JAKADF010000507.1 GCA_021820805.1 Bacillota bacterium | reverse complement strand
GAGACCAGGCGAATAACGATTTTGGCAAGCAGATACAAAATCGTAATCCATTCGATTCACTGTCGGTAACGTGGTCTGACTTTTAGAGGACTGGCGAGACACCTCATTTGTGATACTGATATTCTTGCTTTGACTGAACAAATCAGTTGAATGCATCATCGATGATTCGTTCATTTGAATAATCATTGGATATGGCATGATATGATGGGATTTTTCATAGCAGATATGGTGTATTTCTGTGAGTTCACGACACAACTCATCAGATGTAAAAACATCATGTTGGTGCTGTTCGGGAGCTTTTTCGAGCAGATCGGATGAATTCAAATTAGAGTCAGATGCCTTCAAGTAGAGCGGCATTACGGCGTACACACTTTCTTCCTCAGAGATAAGACCAACAAGATGGTTGACAGCCCGGTCAAGAAATTGAAAATATACTGCAGATTCAAACTCAAATCTTTTTGCAACCTCGAGTAACTGGCCGAGTAGGGCGCCCGCATCAATCCCCTGTAGTCGATAAGCAAAATTGTTATATTTAAAGAAGTTTTTCCAAAACCGAGTCGTGACAAAAATTGCTCCAAAACAAGAAGACATATCACATCGTTTACCAAGTGCTCGTTCCAGGAAAAAATCGAAATTTCCTTCTCGAAGCAGTACCAAAGAGTGGTGTGCGACATCATAATGATAAATTCCATAGGGCAATTCTTCTATTTTAAGATATGTGTACATTTCATTTGGATAGAGCGCACCGCCGGACGGTACGTATCTCCGTAACATGTGCATCGCACCCATGGCAGAGAAGGACTGGCAAAACTGCGTGAGCCCATATGCGGTATAGAAAAAGTACCCTAAATCTTCGAGCGTGACTTGCCCTGAGACATGTCTCAACATTGGCTGCACATTGTGCGATAAAGGCACTGTAGGTAATCCACAGTAATGTTTATATGGAAGCGGTGCATCTTTGAAATCCACATCCAGGTCGACAGGGCGTACTTTATCAATGTCGAAATGCAAGTTGTAAATAAACTCGTCTAAATTCATATCTCTCACCCCTGAACTTGGTCGTAAATCTTAGATGCATCAAGGAAACGGATGTGGAAAAGGATTCAAATCCTCGCGAGTTAGAAGATGATTCTTATAGCCAAGCTCCATTGGAACAGACAAAACTCGATTCAGTCCTTCGAGCCGGGTCAGATGATGTCCAAATGTCATAGGCAACATGCCCGGAATTAATACTTTCACACAATAAAGACCATTTCTCCTGATTTCCGGAGCTGTCTGATCTACTACAATGACATCCATCCTAAGACGCTTAAAAACCGCGAGTAAATCCTTCAAGTCCTCTGTCAAATCCTGCTGTTTCTTATGCTTCCAGCCAGAAAAAGCATCCTCAAAAGATTGCGCTGATGGGTTATCACCAATATCACCAAGTAAAAAGTGAAAACGTTCTTCAGCTTCCGGCAAACCGTAAAGCATCGAATGATCTTCCATATGCAAAACTTGAGATGAATCATTATACATTCGCAAATATTTCTCTTTATTTGATTCGAGTTTCTCGTCAAATCGAAGCAGCATACCTGCTAACTCGTGAATCGCGCCTTTCAGTGCACGAAGCGGATCTATATGGGAACCACCTGCACAAATAAGGTTAACTCCAGCTTCCCTTCTATTTTTTGCAATAGCAAAAATGCTGGGGATTCTATTTTCCATGGTGGCATTAAAGACATGCAAATCGTAGCCCGCGGCAGCACGCAAGCGTTCTATCATCCATTCGAGTTCAATGTCAAAAACTGAAGCGAGATCGACTTTTGGAAGTGGTAATTTTGCATACCATGTCATTAAAAATGAATCACGTTCTACTACCTCAAGGATGCCGTAAAAAATCGCTTCTGCTAAACTTGAGCCAAGTGCACACCCATTTGAGGTTTCATATACAAAGCCTGTTTTGTGAGAGCCTATGCTGTAATATGCAAGCAACTCTGGTACAAGGATTGGGCGCATCTCTGTCAGTGAATAAGCCCATACCCAGTCCATCTGCAAATCTTTCGTAAATAATTGAAACGGAAAGTCTGGACGCGCATATTGTGCAGGGTCGTGTAGTCCCACACTGGCCGGGTTTAGTGCATTCTCTTGCAAATTCGCATAACAATCATAAACAATGGTCTTCTTTCCGCGAGGCTCTAGACCGCAGTAGCGTTCGAGTCCTTCTAAAATTGCAGTAAACTCACTTTCCTGATACGTTTGCGACCGCCCGCCTGATGCTTCATCACCTACCATGAGCGGTAGATTCACACTCACCGCGGCAAATGGAGTAATCAAATCATGTACTTTTGCATTTAGAAGTCCAGTCTGATGGTCTACATAATCTTCTATGAGCTGTGATGAAAATTCTTCTATCTTCCGGGAGCGGTAACTTGTTTCGCTAATTTTGGGACTTAGCACAAGGTATAACTCTGCTTGTTCTGGTGCATCGCGTGGTAACTCTGTACAAAACCTACCACAAACAGGGCATTTCGGATCCGGTAAAAAGAAATGACGCGAAACAGCGAGGGTTTTCATGTTAATCCAAATGATGTGCTGGGTCAGAGCTGATAGCTCTGATGGTTCTGATGGGCTGGGTGAACGACACAAGGAATCCCTATTGCCCTGGCTTTGTACAATACGATGAGTCTCACCTGCCAGTAAACATGCCATATGCAAAAGTCCAGTCCTTGACGCAAAGGAATCCTGCGTTTGCCCTCCATACATCGACAGCATTGACTTAAATTGAAACATTTCATTACGTTCAGAATCTGCCATGATGTATCTAAGATCAGCACACGCTGAGCAACCGCGCTCGCCTGGATAAACGAGCGGACCAATTATGCCTCTTCCAAACGAAACAAATCCACGAAGCCACGGTATACGAAGTTGCTGAA
>JAKADF010000506.1 GCA_021820805.1 Bacillota bacterium | reverse complement strand
ACACAGCAGTAGTCGGAAAGAGTAATACTCTACTTCCACATAGGAAGAGTTCACACGAATGTGTGGACTCTTTTCACTTAAGGCAGAACCGAGGTGTTTTGAATGGCTCTCATCTTAGATGGGAAAAAAATATCGGCACAGATTCAGGCAGAAATTAGAGAAGAAATTGAGGACTTGCATACAAAGGGAATACAGCCTCATCTCTCAGTTGTACTTGTGGGTGATGACCCAGCATCGCACAGCTATGTTCGAGGTAAGCATCGGACAGCACAAAAGCTCGGGATCCAAAGTGAGATTATTACTCTTCCGAACACAGTTTCCCAAGATGAACTGCTTGGTGTTATCGACAGCTTGAATAAAAATCCGAATGTCGACGGTATTTTAGTTCAGCTTCCCTTGCCAAAGCACATTGACTCGCATGAGGTGTTGCTCCGAATTCGTGAGGAGAAAGATGTAGATGGATTTCATCCGATGAATGTTGGCCTAAACTTCGTTGGAATTCCTAGTGTGTGGCCGTGCACACCAGCGGGAATAATGGAGATGCTTCGGCGTGAAAACATTTCACTTGAGGGAAAGCATGCAGTGGTGATTGGCCGCAGTAATATCGTTGGGAAACCGATGGCTATGCTTTTGTTAGAGGCAAATGCAACAGTTACAATTTGCCATTCAAAAACGAAAAACTTAGCAAAAATTGCACATGAAGCAGACATTCTTATATCGGCCGTGGGACAAGCGGAGTTCATACACTCTGATTTTGTGAAACCTGGCGCAGTAGTGATTGATGTAGGCATCAATCGTGCTCATGACAAGTTGGTTGGTGACGTCGATTTTGATGAAGTGAAGGAAATTGCGAGTGCGATAACGCCGGTCCCGGGCGGCGTAGGACCATTAACAATCACAATGCTCATGAAAAATACCGTGGAGCTCGGGAAACGTCGGCGCGGGGTTTGAAGGTGTAATTTTAATGACTGACAGTAAGACAATTTATACCGTGTGTGAAATCAATGAGCTTATAAAAGAACGTCTTGAGTCGGATGAGCGATTTATTCATTGTTACATTGTTGGTGAGATTTCAAATTTTAAGCATCATAGCAGCGGACATATGTATTTCACCTTGAAGGATGAAAAAAGTCGAATCTCTGCAATTATGTTTTCGAGCAGAAATCGATTTTTATCCTTTCGGGCTGAAGATGGTATGCGCGTAATTTGTTTCGGAAGTGTTGGGGTTTTCGAACGAGGCGGTCAGTATCAAATTTATGTAGACGAGATGCAGCCGGATGGCATTGGCGCTTTGTATGTGGCTTTTGAGCAGCTTAGGAACCAATTAGCGAAAGAGGGTCTGTTCAATCAAGAGCGCAAGCGTCCATTGCCTCTATTTCCAACACAAGTTGGTGTTGTTACCTCTCCAACTGGAGCTGTTATTCGAGATATTTGTTCTACGCTCGCCCGCAGGTATCCACTTACGAAAGTAATTCTTGCGCCAGCTCTTGTTCAAGGTCCAGATGCTGCAGCTACAATTGTAGAAGGTATAGAGCGTCTTTCGAATCTTACTCCAAAGTTAGATGTTATAATTATCGGCCGCGGCGGCGGATCATTAGAAGAGTTGTGGCCGTTTAACGAGGAAATTGTTGCAAGGGCTATCGCAATCTGCACCATTCCAGTCGTTTCGGCGGTTGGTCATGAAACTGATTTTACCATTTCGGATTACGTAGCAGATATGCGTGCAGCGACGCCTACTGCTGCGGCAGAGCTTGTTGCGCCCCATATCCAAGACCTGCGCCATCGATTGCACCAAATTGTAGACAGGGCAGGGGCCAGCCTTAACTTTAAACTAAACGATGTCAGAAACCGAGTTGTGTCCCTTGAGAATAGTGTGACTCTAGCTGATCCTAAACGTGCAATTGATAGACAACGACAAGCAGTAGACTATTTGGAAGGGCAATTACGTCAATATATCAGAGCTCCAATCACGAATGCCGCTAGAATTGTTAATCGGTTAAATGACAGGTTACATGCTGTCGATTTTGGCCGTAAAATCACCCTGCGCCGGATGCAACTTGATAAGATTGAACATGCAGTGACTGAAAAAACAATACGTCGCTACAGCAATGAATCGGCGTCTCTTGACCGTATAGTTGCGAGTCTAGAAGCGTTAAACCCATTGTCGGTGCTTCGCAGAGGTTTTAGTATTGTATATGGTTCTGATAAAAAGTCGGTTATACACTCCGTTAGTCAGGTAACTCATGGAGATCTAGTTTATCTGCACTTGTCAGATGGAAGTGTGCCTGCGTCCATTAAGCTTAAAGGGGGAAACACAAGTGGGGGAAATGAGCCAGGAGACAAGCAGCTCAAACTTGACCTTTGAATCAGCAATGAAGCAGTTGGAAGAAACAGTTCGAAAATTAGAGTCGGGAGAACTTCCGCTTAGCGAATCGATTGAACAGTATAAATCAGCTATGCAACTTGTGCTCTATTGTCGGAAACAATTAGATAACGCGGAACTTCAAATCGAACAACTTATGAAGGACGAGTCTTTACAGCCGTTAGAAAACTTACAAAAGGGAATATAATCCTGTTAGGAGGCTTGCTTTGTCCATTTCAGAGTACCTTCATACCACAAGGGAACAAGTTTCTGATTACCTTAAAACAATTTTTTGCGAACAGGGATTTGCAAATAAGTTATATCAAGCCATGAATTATAGCTTGCTTAGTGGTGGAAAAAGAATTCGGCCTGTGCTCTGTTTGGCAACAGCACGAACTTTTGGTGTTCTCGAAGAACAAGCTATGCCGGCGGCGGCTGCGCTTGAAATGATTCACTGTTACTCTCTTATTCATGATGATTTACCAGAAATGGATAATGACGAATTGCGCCGCGGTCAACCTACAAATCATATTATATTTGGACAGGCGACTGCCTTG
>JAKADF010000505.1 GCA_021820805.1 Bacillota bacterium | reverse complement strand
TGAATGAATCTCAGCTAAAAGCACTAGGCGCAAGCGGAGTCATGAAATTAAATCAAAACAACGCACAGGTTGTCGTTGGGACAATTGCCGACATGCTTGTCGACGAAATGAAGAGATTCTTGTAATGACGAGCAGCTGCTGATTTATTATTATTGAATTTGTTCCGTAGGGATTTCTCAAGAAGGTCCATTTAATTTCACTTTTAAAAAGCGGACTTGGAGAAGCCTAGATATAAAATTGCCTAAATGAGATTCTTTCTTTTTATACAAGTAAAGTAAGTCGAAACGTCATTCTGAAAAGACAACAGCAAAGAAGGAAACTGTACATGCTGAAAAATTTGTTCAGACGTAAATCAGATAACGAGGCAGACCAACCTGGCTGGATATCATTAAAAGCACCGCTTGGCGGAACAATTGTTCCAATTGAAAAAGTCCCAGATCCTGTTTTCGCGCAGCGTATGGTAGGTGACGGTATAGCTATTTTACCTGACACAGATAAAGTGCTAGCTCCTGTTTCTGGAATATTGACTCATATATTCCCTACAGGTCATGCTGCTGGCATTACGACTCCTGAGGGTATTGAAATACTTATTCATGTAGGAATTGATACGGTTGAATTGAAAGGCGAAGGATTTGAAATTCTGGCCAAGCAAGGTCAAAAAGTTGAAGCTGGGACCCCGTTGATTCGCTTGGACTTACCGAAGCTGCGTGAAATAGCTCGTTCCACTATCACACCAGTTATTATCACGAACATGCCGTTGGTGAAAGAAATTCAAAAAATAAGTGCAGAGCGTGTAAGGCCAGGCGAAGCAGGCCTTCTGCGAGTCATACCGACTAAAAAATAGGGGGGAGTTTAGTCAAATGGGATTTCAAATGGCATCCCTCTTGATTCGAAACGCAAATCTTCTAACAGATACAAATGTTTTGGATCCAGGATGGCTGCATATAGAGCACGGGAAAATTGTTGAATTCGGATGTGGTGAACCATCGACATCCTTAGCAAAATCAATGGCTAGTGATACGATTGATGCAAAAAGGCAATGGGTAGTTCCAGGTTTTATTGACATCCATGTCCACGGAGCTGACGGTTATACGGTTATGGATGGCACAACAAAGGCGATTCGCACAATCGGTCGTTTTCACGCATCTCACGGAACGACAGGATGGCTGCCGACTACTCTAACCGCTCCGATTCCGGAACTTGAAAGAAGTGTACGAGCTGTACAAGACGTTAAACTCGCAGAGTCGATTCACGATGGGGCGGCAATCCTCGGCTTACACTTAGAAGGCCCATTTATATCCCCTGATAAAGTTGGTGCACAAAACCCCGATTTCGTACACATACCATCCGTAGACGTTATGGAACATCTGACAAGTATTGCTCCAGGCTTGATTCGCAAAGTTACAATTGCACCAGAGCGAGAAGGCTCTTTAGACGTGATCCGCTGGTTAACCAAAGAAGGGATTATTTCGTCGATTGGACACACCAATGGCACTTTCAAAGAAACTATGCACGGGATTGAAGCAGGCGCAACACATGCAACCCATCTTTTTAATGCCATGCGGGGAATTCATCATAGGGAAGGGGGCGTTGTCGGCGCGTGCTTACTTTCTGAACATGTTGTATGTGAATTAATTGCTGACGGTCATCATGTTGATATTGAGGTAATGAAGCTAATTGTTCGTACAAAAGGAAAGCATAATATAGCGCTTATTACAGATGCAATTGCTGCAACGGGCAAACCAGATGGAATTTATCAGCTCGGCGGTCTTGACATTATCGTGAAAGATGGAAAATCTATCCTTGCAGAGGGGCATAATCTGGCTGGAAGTACCTTAACGATGGACGTTGCTGTCCGGAATATGGTGAATAAAGTTGGAGTTTCTTTAGTCGACGCGATAGAGATGGCAAGCACTGTCCCAGCGAGGGAATTAGGTTATAGTACATCGAAAGGTAAAGTTGCGGTTGGTTATGATGCGGACTTGACGTTGCTTGATGAATCGTTATCTGTTACTCGAACGTTCGTTTTGGGCAAAGAGGTTTTCCGCAGGGAATAACAGCTTGTTTGAAATATAAGATGAACAAAGTCCAGTCCATCGTTTTATGATAGAACTGGACTTTATATTTTTCAGCTGATGGAGATATCTACTTTCGTTTTTAATTGTGAATTTGGCTCTATGTAGAGTAGCTCTTCTTCTCGATTTAATTCGCCAGTCTTTGCCATCCATGGTTCAACACAAACAAATTCTTTGCCATGGGTAGACCATAAAACGATGTATTTAAATTCATTACCATATTCCATAAGGGCTTTCATTTGTGAATCTGGTAAGGGAAAAGATATTTTTTGAGTTTTGGCATCCAGTAATACGACCGATTCGACCAAGGTGTTTAAATCTAGGCTTCCTGTGTAATTTTTAACTTTCATATCATTATAATCTAGATACTTAGCAGCATCTGTTTTATACGGCAAATTTTTCTGGGATGTTTTGAAATATGGATGAAAACCAGCATAGATTGGCATTTTTATTTTTGAATGATTCGTGTACTGTTGTAAAATGCTGAGTTTCGCTCCTTCCAATACATAGGTAAAGATAAGTTCAAAATCGAATGGAAATGATTGTTTTGTTTCTTGAGTGCTTGAAAATGTTAAGCTAATAGAAGCCTTATCTGTCTCAGAAGAAATATCTCTCACAAACCAGGGATTGATTCTGGCCAAACCATGATTACGCATGTTGTATGTGCTTCCATTTAAAGAATACCTGCCGTTTTTGAGTTGGCCGCAGATTGGAAACAGAATAGGAATACCGCCGCGAATATTGGCTTTCGGGTCATACAAAGTTTGTTTATCCAAGTACAATACTTCTTTGCCGTCTACGCCAAATTCAGTAATAATTCCGCCTCGTTCCGGGCAAACCGTTAT
>JAKADF010000504.1 GCA_021820805.1 Bacillota bacterium | reverse complement strand
ACACACGCGTACCCATCCCGAACACGACCGTTAAGACCTCCAGCGCCGATGATACTTGGGGTGCAGACCCCTGGGAAAGTAGGACGTCGCCAGGCAAGTGATAAAGGAAGCTCAGTGCAGAAGATGCACTGGGCTTTTTTGCATTTGTGGCGGTTGGTAGGCCTGAATAGAAATAGAGTTTTTTGAGTCCTTTCCCCACACCCTATCCTTTTAAAATAGGTACAGCTTCATCTACAATTGACTTTAATTTTTTTGCCATTTCTGTGTAGGATTTTTTTGCGTCTTCATTTCGTGTTTCAAGAGCAAATTTCTCTAAATCAGCTTGCATTTTCTTTAAGCTTGCTGCTAACAAAGGTTTTATTTTAACCTCGGGTAGTTTTGCAGAATCATAATACAAGTCCACGTAAAGGTTTCCGTTTTAGTCAATTTGAGCAAAAAAAACATCCTCAAATCTCCGTGCACCTTGTTTCATTACTTCTCCCAAAAGCCACTTCCTGTTATAACCAAGCTGTTTTAGGGATTTATCCATGACATTTGAAAGGTGCTCCTTAGATAGATTTTTTCTAAGATTTCTCCATTTCGATTGATTACTGTAGGACGTCTATCAAGAAGTACTCGTAAAATTAAGCTAAAATGATAGATAATAAAGTCCAAAGACCAAACTCAGTGCTGCATGACGTGACTTCATTTCATCAAGGGATCAAGAAGCAGTAACGTTTCCAATGGTGATTCCTGCGATATAATCAAAAAACGTTAACTGGGCAATTTGACGTTTACCTAGAAATCGGGCTAAAGCGAATAAAGAGAAGAAAAATATAATGGGCTGATAAATAACATCGTGTGTAGTAGGTGTCTGCATAGAATTTCCCCTTTTATCGCGGCTACCTTCGTTTAAACAATTACGTTTCCAGTATGGAATTTAACGTTTAGCGATGTTCAATAAGCCGGTAATGGACATACCGGCTTATCCTCGTGCATACATAGTTGGAGGATAAATGGGAGGCTGTTGTGTCGGTTATCGGGATCCCGTACGATTTTGCCTTTGGCTTCCGCCCTGGTGCGAGATTTGTCCCGCGTGCGATTCGAGATAGCTCAATTCGTTATCCGATTTCAGCAAGTCCAATGTGGGTGGGAGATATTAATCAATACTTGTATCAAACCGGTACTGTCGTTGATGTTGGCGATGTGGATATCGTGCAGTTGGAATATGAGGAATCCTATCGCCGTATAACCGAATCCCTTAAAGAATCACGGACTCATGGAGCGATACCAGTGATACTAGGGGGAGATCACTCAATAACTTATCCTGTCATCCGAGGATTTGCTGGCATTGAACCGTTTCATATCATTCAATTTGATGCAAATCTTGACTACTTAGACGCTAAGTCGGGTACATGTTTCTCAAATTCATCGCCGTTTCGCAGAATTCGAGAACTAGGTATTATCAAATCGTTTACAACTGTTGGTCTACGTGGGATTCGGACTTCTCTAGCTGCATATAAAGATGCAAAGGGCAATGGAAATACACTGATTTGGGCATCACAGGTTGAAGACCAAGGATAGACTGGGTGCTCCGTCAGTTTCCGAAAGACAGCTCATGCTATGTAAGTATAGACATTGACGGCCTTGACGCAGCGGTTGCCCCTGACGCGGGAAGCCCAGAGCCTGGCGGTTTAACGTATCGATCACTGCAGCAAATGACCCACTGGAATTCCAAAAACAATCGAGTGATAGGTTTAGATATTGTTGAAGTCTCACCAATGGTCGATCACGCCGGCATGACAAGCTTGATTGCCGCTCAAATAGCCATCGAGTCACTTGAATTTATTTTTCAGGGAAAAAATACTGTATAGATGATTAGCATTCCTATTCCTCATCTGAACTGAAATCGCCAGTTTTCCTCGGCCCTGCCGTTTGAGTTTGGAAAGCAGACAAACAATAGTAACTATTTGTTCTTCGATACCTCTAACTCTTACACCTAACCATCTCTAAAACACTTCCAAAACGCGTATAGTTCTATTTTCGGTGGCCCAAACCTGATATTCTATGCTGAGTGACCTTGGTATGTTTCACGTGTGACAGCGGATCTGATGAATGATGCTAGTTAGGTCCATTGATTCTGATCAAATCGGACTTTAGTTTATAAAAAGTATGCTTATAATAGCTTCTCAATATGGAATGGCAGGGTGAGGTGAAGGAAAATGGCAAGGGATGTGAATATCCGATTAAATTACAAAAACACGGAAGAACAAAAGGATTGGATAGAGCGAATCGTTAGGATTGCTGGTATTCCCCATGTTGGTGAATATGTGTCCATGTCCAAAGAGGGGCCTCGGTATCGTGTTCTTGAAGTTGTGCACTATGTCTATGCCGATGTGGATGTGGATTTATTTGCAATACGAGATGATGAAGAATAATATTTTGTGATTTAAAATCGCTCGTAATAAGAATTAAATTTGCATTCTTCGGTAAAAGTACAATCGGGCAATGATTATCAGTATTATTTAAGAAGCTGCGCAAGAGCCTCAGCTGAGGCAAATGAAATAAAAGCTATTTCTCAGTCTCGTGCAATGCAAAATATAATTTCCGTGAATTTCCACGTATATTTTACTTGCAATGTGTTTCTGGGCATGATATATTAGTCGATGTCGCCGCGAGCGAGTCGATGATGAAGCGCTCCGGTTGATAGCCTGAAAACCTTGCTACATCAACGGTTTTCGGTCCTTGAATGAGACAAGGTTGTTCCTTGAAAACTAAACACGCACTAAGAGCGAAATAGACGCTCGTGTTCAAAAGAGCATCTCGAGTAATCGAGATAATTGTCGCAACAAGTTGCAAGTAGTGCGAGGAGCAAAGTGAATGACTGAGTGGAGCGTACATTGGTACGTGACCGAGGGAATGAGCTGAAGCGACAAAGCAAT
>JAKADF010000503.1 GCA_021820805.1 Bacillota bacterium | reverse complement strand
TATCATTGAATCCACCTGGTTGGTCGAAAACGAAGGATATAAAGCCGCTGGATATTGCAAAATTTGCGGATACCGTCCATTTCCTTGGCATAGAGAATCAAAACATAAGCCAATGTGAACCCCGTACTTTAGATCGAAAGTCACACGTCGAAGGCGGCATTTTGGACAAGGGGTATAAAGCAACAAGGCTCGTTGAATTAACGGTGGCGTTAATTCAATAAGATGTTCAGTGGCATATCAGGTTGGTATGTCGTTTTGTTATTTCAGCTGGGCTTGCAAATTTTTCCCCTGATCTTTCCTCATAAAACCTGTAAACTTGAAAAATAAGCTTACTTTTTTACTATTTGCGTTATGTATGTAGTGGGTGACCTATCATCAACAACGATAGGGGCGAAAGTACTGATTATTCTATTAAATATGAGCAGATTAGTCCCACGAGAAACAGTAGTGCTTAATGGCATCTGACAAGGCTTTTGAGAAAAGCAAGGGATTGGTGTTTTCAACGAAAAGGAAGCATACCTGCCGAGTATGGCTCTTTTTAATATGTTAGGCATTACATTTCTGATATTGTGGTGACTTTTCTCATTGTTCGCTATTTCTATGCTGGAAAATGCAAAGATTCTTGGTAAGAATGCTTAATTTTGTGTAACGAGGCGATAGCCAACTCCTGGTTCTGTAATGATGAGTTTAGGACGGGTCGGATCGTCCTCGATTTTTTTTCGAAGATGTCCCACATACACCCGTAAGTAATGTCCTGCGGTTTCATAATTTTGTTCGCCCCATACTTCCTTTAACAATTGTCGATGAGTCATTACACGTCCAGCGTTTGTAATAAGTGCTTTTAGAAGGTCGTATTCAATTGGAGTAAGTCGAATGGGTTGTCCTTTCTGTTCTACAAACCTTCGAGCGAGATCAATTGTTAAGGAACCAACACTAATAACGGGTTCATTTTGTTGGTGAGCAACATGTCGAAGAGCCACACGAATCCGAGCCATCAATTCACTCATCCCGAAAGGTTTCGTAATGTAATCGTCAGCCCCATGATCTAACGCAAATACTTTTCCCAATTCATCGTCTCGTACTGTTAGTACAAGAATTGGACCCGTGTACCATTCGCGGATTTGAGACAAAGCGTTCGTACCGTCCATATCGGGTAGTCCCAGGTCAAGAATGATTAAATCTGGTCTAACTATAGTAGACTGTAGGATACCCTCTTTACCATTTGCTGCTTCGGTAATGAAATAGCCGTGAGCCTCCAATGTCACGTGAAGTAGTTTTCGAATTGGTGATTCGTCATCAATGATTAAAATTTTTGCCCCCATAAAGATGTCTCCTTATCTATTACTTGTGTTTCATTCAAAAATTTATCCGCATCGCCTATAGGTAACCGAATGGTTACAATGAGACCTTTATCCTTGGCATTTCTTGCAAATATCTCTCCCCCGTGTGCTTGAATGATGCCTTTACAGATGGCTAAGCCTAGTCCAGTCCCTGGGATACTTTTTTGTGAGGGTGAACGAAAAAACTTATCGAAAATTTTCTCGGTTTCATTTGGTTGGATACCAACACCAAAGTCGCGGATACAAAACGTCATAATTCCGCCATGTTCCGCCACGTCAATTCGAATTGGACTATCAGTTGGTGAATATTTGATTGCGTTGCTAAGAAGGTTTACGAGAACTTGTTCAATGAGCACATCATCTACAGATATAACTGGAAAATCGTCGGGAATATTCACAGTCACCTCTCGTGTCTGCAATGAGTCCTGAATTTGACGTAAGGCAACTCCCACAATATCGGCAATATCACACCAATCTTTGCTCAGTCGAAGCATTCCGCTTTGAAGACGGACCATGTCAAGGAGGTTGGTAACCAATCGGTTCATCCGTAAGGAACCTTCGCGCATTGTTGATAGCAGATCATTTTGGTCATCTGTCGAAAGAAAATCCCTGCTCTCAGTAAGTGCGGTCGCAGCTCCAATAATGGTAGCTAAAGGAGTACGCAGTTCATGAGAAATGGAGTCTAATAATGCAGTGCGTAGTCGCTCAGATTCGGCAGTTAAGTGCGCAATTTTAGCTTCTTCTTCGAAATGGACTCGTGCAATCGATACTGCTGCAAGACCAGATAATGCTTGGATTACAAGAATACGATTGTTAGTTTTGCCTTTGTCCATTTGATTCTTGTTAGCAAAACACATAACGCCATGAATTTTCGATTCAGTTTTGAGCGGTAAGTACACTATAGATGTGTCATTATACGCACTTGTTCCGTAACCCGCCATCTCCCCATGTTCATACACCCATTCCATAATTTCAGGTTCTACATTGTCTATATTTTCGACATCATGAAACCCATAGGAAGCACGTGTGTTCAACTGTTCTCTCGAATTGGGAAGGAGGATTTTTGCTGATAACCCAAATGTCTCAAAGGACTGGCGTACAATGGCTCCTAAGATTGAATCTAAATCCCCTGATGCAGCTACTTGCGTACTTAAGGAAAATAGAGCCGATGCTACAGCCTCCCGTTCTCTTGA
Source organism: Bacillota bacterium (assembly GCA_021820805.1). The sequence continues at coordinate 389 of JAKADF010000503.1, read as the reverse complement.
CTGGTGAATTTGCTCGCGCAACTGTGACGCCAAACTTGCAGTAAATACAGCGACTGCTAGATATACTGTGAAGGAAATTAAATACCTTGCGTCCGCAACGTTGAAAGTAAATAGAGGAGGAACAAAGAAGAAATCGAACGCAATGACACCGATAACTGCCGCATAAAAAGACATCCAAATTCCCCATCGAACAGCTGCGATTAAGACGGGTAATAGATATAAAAGTGCGATATTTACTAGCGTGAATGCGTATCCAATCTTCCATAAAATGGCGGTTAGTCCCATGATAATAAGCGTTGTTACTAAAAATGGGATAAGCTTTCGCTGCTGAGTATCGTTTCCTTCGATGACGGATTCTGAAATCAGAAATGATATCACATCGGAAGCTA